>NZ_BAAACH010000019.1:0-192712 GCF_039521405.1 Clostridium sartagoforme | reverse complement strand
TAACATAAAAAGTGCATAAATTCCTACATTTTGATGTTGGAACTTTTATGCACTTTCATATTAACATTTACAAATATTCTTGCTCATTCATCAAATTGTAAAACGCTTCTTGTGAATTTTCCCCTTTTGAAATACCTATAACTTGTAAATTCTCTATATCAGGTATATCAGAGTTTGACTTAGCTTGATAAGTACATCCCTCAGCTGTTAAAAATATATAATTATACATTTATGTTCTCCTTACATTAAAATATCAAATTTAATTTTATAAAAGAAGAAATCTAAACTTAAGTAATATTATTTATCTTCCTTTTCTATGATACTATGTAATTTCTTTCCCATGTGTTCTACTAAATTTACAACTAGCGCATTCCCCATACAGAAATATCTAAATGAATTAGTCATTCCTGTATTAGTCCAATTATCTGGAAATCCGTTTATTCTCTCACATTCAATAGGAGTTAATAGCCTTAGTTTTCCAGTTTCAATGTCTCTAACAACATGGGTACTTCTATTTTTACTACCTTCACTTGTCAACATCGTACGTGCAGGTTTATCTATAGGATCCGGAAAAGCTATTCCACCTTCTCTAAATACATATTTATGACCATCTTTAGAAGTTCTCTCAATAGCCTTTGGTCCTTTCATATAAGTCCATTTTTCCAAATCATCTTCAGATAATATATATTTTTCATCCACAGTTTTCTCTAGAATATCTTCTAACGTTATTGGCTTATTTACCAATAAATTGTTTGGAGTGGTTTCTACTGTATATATTACTCCATTTCTATATATACCAGAATTCTTAAATCCAAATGCAAAATTATTAGAAATTTCGAGTATATCTAAACTATACTTTTCTTTTATATCTATACTACTAATAGCATCTTCAGGAAATTTTTCTACGTTAAATGTAGAACTAAAGAATCCATAAGATTGAAGTTCTTCATATGGGCTTTGATTCTGCAACTCTTTGAAGTACTTAGTTGTATTATGTACTGCAAAAATAAATATACGTCTTCTTCTTTGTTGGAACCCATATTCAGCTGCATTTATTACTCTCCATTCAACTGAATATCCTAATTTAGCAAAACAACTTATTATAATTCCAAAATCTCTCCCACGTTGACTAGATGGCGATTTTAATAATCTATCAACATTTTCTAAAATCACAAATGGTGGTCTCTTTGCGTCCAAAATTCTTTCAATCTCCCACCAAAGTACTCCTTTTTTTCCTTGTATCCCACGAGCACCAGTACTAGCAACCGAATAATCTTGGCATGGAAATCCACCAACTAACAATGTATGATTTGGAATATGTTCTACAGGAACTTGAGCTATATCTATATTACTATATTTATCTATCCCACCAGAGGTTTCAAAATGACTCTTATAACATTCAAAAGCGTGCTGAACTTTTTTACTAGGTTCCCATTGGTTTGCCCACACTGTTTTCCAATCTAGTGAACTTTTTTCAAGCCCTACTCTGAATCCACCTACCCCAGCAAATAATTCACAAATTGTATGTTCCATATTGATAACCTCCTATTTAATGTATTGGATTATGCTATAATTTCAAACAAAATTTTACTAAACTAATATTAAATAAACTTTAATACTAATAAATCGCACACACCCAAACGATCGTTCTTCTTATATTTTTAGCACATTTTTAATACTTATTCAAGTATTATTTTTAATAATATTATTATATAGAAACTACTTAACTATAGTAAAAAAATAGATAACCTTAGTAACTTAGAAAATTAAAGGTTATCTATTATATAACTTATTCTACTTTGCTTACCTCACTGCTATTGTTAATAAAATTTATTTATCTGATCTTTAATATATTTAGCATTTAACCAAAAACATTTTCTTCTCTCATAACTTCCTTGAGGGGTAATAATCAAATCTTCCTTATTTCGAGCCTTCGGCCTTATATGTGCTATTTCATTATCACTTATTTTTATGAAAGATTCGTATTTAACCTTCTTAATTTTATCAACCGTATCAAGCCATACCCTATACATACTTCCTTCTAAATCAGATATAGGCATGTTCCAAAACATTACTTTATCCAAAATAATATCATCCAAACTTAATTCTGATTGTTTTTCAAAATTAATTTTACTCTTAAAAATTACCCACAAATGTTTTTTATTTTCGAATTTATCTTTTATAGTTGATGTTTCCCATTCTTCATTTACTATTTCGCAATAATCAATTTGTTCAAAGGACATAGATTCCTTTGGCATTCCATTAGGTTTAAGTACTATTGTTTTAAGCTCAATTGAAGCCTTTTTAAATTCCTCAAAATTTTCAAGCTTGTCTCCAAATACCGCTTTACATACATCATCTACCACTAATCTAATAAAATTTTTAGCCTTTCTTTCTCTATTTATTGAGTAAATACTCATTATTTCAGATACGCTTTTATTCAAAATTCCATTAAATATATTATAAATCTTTTCGTCAAATAGAATATTATCATCTGATAACGACTTTGATGCTTTTACTTTTTTATACTGCTCTTTTTCAAGTAACTCATCTATTATATAATCAACATATTGTCTTTTATAAGAAAATGCCCTTTGTTGGGCCATAATTTCTGAATTAGGCTGAGCTCTTTTACTTTTTTCTGCTGTGCTGCCTTTAGTGCACGCTCCTAGATACATTGTATCTCCTTCAGAAATCTCATGGGCTCTTCCCTCTTTAACCTTATTCGATATTATATTCCAATCTTTCTCTATAATCTTTATATCTTTTTCAGATGGACTCCATAAGCTTATAATTTTAAATATTAATTCTTCTTTTGGAATATCTTTCTCATTCATGTAGAACATTAAAAGAAGCTCTTTACATTTTTGCATTATAGAGTTATTTTCCCAAGACTCTTCATTTAGTTTAAAATAATCTATAATGCTAAGGACTATTCTTTCTTTTGCTGAATATCCAAGTTGTTCTCTCATACTATTTGATTTCGATTTCTTAGTAATATTCTTTAACGGACATACTTTTAATTCTACTCCAACTTCTTTGAAATCAGCTTCCTGTCTGCTATTAACTTTATATCCAAAATACTCCTCTTCTACAACTTGTCCTAATCTCCCCTTAGATTTTTCATTGTTAAATTTACTTTCTTTGCTACTCGTATTTATATTACTCAAACTTTTGTTAAGTAACCTTCTTGCATATTCCTCTATTGATTCTTTATCATTTCTATCATAGTTATATTTCATAATTTTTCATCCTCCACATAATAATCTCTATATAGATTATTATACTAAATATTCTATATAATTTAAAATTTCAGTATAAAACTTATAACTATTAATAAGAATGTACTCTAATTGACTCCTTTATTACTAAAATTATAGAAATCAATATCTAGTACTATATATTAATTATTTATAGGTACTTTTTAATTATATTAATAATATCTTCCCCATACTTACTTATCTTCACGTCTCCAAATCCAGATACCTTTTTTAATTCTTCATTACTTAATGGCATTTTAGAAATTAAATCATTTAATTGTTCATTATTGTATATAAAATATGGTTTTATATTTTCTTGCCTACTTTTATTTAACCGAAAAGATTTTAATTCCTTATAAATTTCTGTATCTTCTATATTTACTTTATTACTTATGTATTTATTATAAGTTTCTTTAACTATATTTATATTGCTTTTTATATAATCTGTTTTGCCATCTTCAACTAAATATTTATTATATTTTTCTAAGTAAGATATATCTTTTTCTTTATGAATTTTAAGAAAGGATTCTGCCCAAGAAAATAATGCTTTCTCTGACATTTCTAGTTCTTTAGATTTATTGTAATTATCTTTTATATAGCTAACTAATTGATCTGCCCTAATAACCTTATCTTTAATTTCTTTCTTTGCAAATCTTGAATTAAGTAAAGTTTTAGGATTAGCTAAAACTACTACTGTCTTATATGAACTTTCAAATAGCTTGTCTGTAATAAATTTCATTATTACATTTGACTTATTTTCTATAGCTATTTTTTTCATTAACTTTAAGTGTCTCTCATTCTGAGTTATTGGTGAGTATATTCCTTCTTTAATTTCCTTACTACCGAAATCCATATTTCTAATAAAGTCACCTTGATTATTTATTTCTATATTTCCAAATAAATTTTTACACTCAATTACAAAACAAATCTTTTTTGTAATCACTAGATAATCTATTTGAGAACTCAAGTCATCACTTTCTATATACAAATCATGTATTATATACATTGGCATATGACTATTTCTTAGTTCAAATTCAATATTTTTTTCACCTATGATTCCATACTCAATACATTTTATTTCTTTTTTAATTTTTTCTTTTCCTTCAGAATTTAATTTTGGTTCTAATTCCTTTAACTTTTCTATTTGCTCTATAGCTTTACTACTTTCCTTTAAAAACACAGGTTCCCTTAACCTATCAAATAATCCCATATATGCCTCTCCTCTGCGTAAAGTAATTTTTTTGCATTTGTAATATAGTTATATTTTTTACAAATGTCCCCATATAATAAAATTCTATTACAAAGTTTTTTTCATGTCAAATTTTGCAAAACTTACTTTTTTGTTATAGAAAATCAAGAAAAAAGCCAGCACTTGATTTTAATAAGTACTGACACTTTTGAATTTCTGTATAAACTTAATCTTTCTTCTTAGTCTTTTTACTATGTTTATTCCCTGAATTATTTAATTTCTTTTCTGCCTCCTGCTGAGTGTTAGCAATCTTTTTTTCTGCCATAGCATGTATTCCTCCTAAATAAGAATTTATAATTGTATCATTATATATCTTGTTCAAAATAAGTGTTAATAATACTCTTACTATTTAGAATACTTTATAATGATATTTTATTAAAATCTTGGAATTTTATAATTAAATTCCCTAGTTAAAATCTATTGAACATATAAATTAAAAGTGTTATTATAATTTCATAAAGAAGAGCCAACTTGAAAACAACTCTTTAAAAGTTCTGAAATATGCGTTAAGCTCCTATTTTGAACCTACACATTTGCTACGGGAGTTCAATATTTAGATAAGGAAATGTACCATCATGTGAGGCCCTTAGACGGCATTGAAGGAGATTGATATATCTGTGAGGACACCCACCTATCGAGAGATAGGGATCAAAATCGGAGTACCGGTATTTTGGATAATTTTCTAGGGAAAGCTAAGACTATTACTTATTTTTAATAAGTAATAGTCTTTTTATAATTTCCTTCAGTTTTAAGTAAAAATATGTAAGTTTGCGTTGACTTGGAGCAAAGCGAGGTCATAAGCAAACTTACATATTTAACTTTATCTTATAAAGTTAGTTCTAACTGTTTCTTCTCTTTTTGGATATTCTATCCCTGCATTTTTACCGGCTTCTATACATCTAAGAAGCCAAGCCATATTTTTCCCAAGAGTCCTCATTGTTTGCATTCCTTCTTTATCTTGAAGAACTTCTTCTCTTGTATTTCCATGAACCATGTTCCAATATTGAGAAGATACAATTGGCATACAGCTAATTGTAAAATATTTGTTTATTTGATCGAAAGCTGAACTTGCTCCACCACGACGACAACTAACTATAGCTGCACCTGGCTTATTTTTAAATATACTGCCATCACTATAATAAACTCTATCTAAAAATGAAGTTAACATTCCTGAAGCTGAAGCATAATGTACAGGTGATCCATATATAAATCCATCTGCGTCTTTAGCCTTGTCCAAAAATTCATTAACTATATCATTTCTAAAACATCTTTTACTATCACGACATGCACCACATCCAATACATCCAGCTATAGGCTTATTTCCTAACTGAAATATTTCTGTTTCGATGTTTTGTTTTTCTAATTCCTTTGCTACTTCTAACAGCGCAGTATAAGTACATCCATTTAAATGTGAACTTCCATTTACTAATAATACCTTCATATATCTTACTCCCTTTTTAATTTAAAATTTATATACCTCTTAATATATGTTATAAAAAAAAATATTTATTATCAACATCTATTATAAAACTTTTATTCTTAGCTTTCTAATTTTCTTTATAAATTTAAGAAGCCAAGAATTATTGACACAATTATACACATTAGTATATAATTTACTTGAATTTAAAAGGTAATAATTTATTTTATAAATTTTGAAAACTACTTTATGCTTGGGAGGAAATAAATATATGAGTAAAGATAATAATGGCTTGAGTTTTTGGGGAGTTGTAGGTGCTGTACTTGTAGCATTAATAATATTCTCATTATGTGGTTAATATGATACGATATAATTTCTATAACGAAGATGATAAACAAAATGTTTTTTTTATCTTATTATCGGCAATCCTTTTTTATATTAATGAACTAATAAAATTTAAGGTAGATGTACCTTATTTAGGATATTTACTTAGAAATCATTATAATGATTTTTGGGGTGGATTTTCATTCATGGCTTTATTAAACGTTATCCTACTTTTTAGTAAATATAATAAAATAAAAAAACTTACAATTATTCTTCTTTTCGGGCTAATGTGCAGCATATTTTGGGAAGTAATCACACCAATTTTTTTAGTTACTAGTACGGGAGACTTTTGGGACTTTGTTTCATATATTTTAGGATTTTCATTTTATTGGCTAATAAAAAAATTAAAAAACAAAGATACAACATATAGTATTTATTGATTTCTTCTCAATTTTAAATCTTTTAAGAAAAATTAAAGCCATTACTTAATTTTAATAAGTAATGGCTTTTTTATATTTATTTTATATTTATTTATAAAATTTAGATGATTAACCCTATTAATTATCTAATAGGGCAAATTCCACCTTCGCACCCTTCATTTCCAATATCAAATTCGACCTCTTCTTTTTCGTATTTAGATATTAATGAAGGTACAAAAGGCTTCATTTCTTTCACTCTCTTTTCATATTCTTCCTTATCTATAGCTTCATATGGTAATAACTCATAAAAACTATCATCTAGTGGCAGGAATGATACAGCAACAACTGAATCCCAATTATCCCATACCCACTGTTCAACTTCTTCCCACTCATGATTTCTAACATGAACAGTTATTGAACAATTATGCTCAACATAGTTTTCCATAAACATCTTGTAATTTTCAAGTTGTTCTATAGCACTTACTTCATACTTAGTTTTTCCTTCTGGAGCCTTAACTGGGAATTCCACTACTTTAGTTGTGCAATTTTCAATACTTTGCCCTACCTCTGGTACTACTGGATAGCCTAATTCCTCACATACTTTAACTAATGGATCATCACTTGATATTCTAACACGTCTTATAAAGTATGGTGAATGTGAATAATGCACTCCACTTGATACTGTAGGTAATTGAGATAATGTACCTTCTGGTTTAATTGTAGTTACTAAAATTGGTTCATTTTGTCCTAATTCCTTAGCATACTCTAATGCGGCATCTTTTGCTGCCTTTTTTAGTTTTCTAAGCAATTCTGCTTCTTGCTCCTTAGTAAAGCTAGTTGCATTTATCATGTCTTGCCATCCAGTTAATGAACATCCAATTAATTTATCTCTTTGCTGTACTCTATCCCAGTCTGGAAGTTCAAGTTCTACACAAGTCATTCTATATCCTGCTCTTGCTGATAATCTTTGTGCTTCAAGTAATTCTTTTTCATCGAAGCTTCCATCTTCTTTAACAAAAGCAAATACATTTACAGTTGTTAAATTACATAAGCCTTGTGAATCTAATAATATTTCACCACATGGATTAACTCCATTCATATTTGGCCTTCTCTTCTCAGCAGCTTCAGCATTTATCCATCCTGGTTCCCCTGAATATCTCATTTTTTCTATATTCCATTTTAATCTTTCTCTAGATGGCTTCTTTGTATAATAAATTGAATTATTGCTCATTTGTCTATGAATTAAATCTTTATTAACACTCCACTTGCCATCTTCTTGCTTATATAAATTAGATTTTGCTTCTATACATTCTTCATCATTAGCATCAATTATTACCATTTCAGCAGTTCTTCTAACGCCACCTACTACAACATTTTCTCCAATAATGTTAGCAATGTCTAAACAGTCTATAGGTGAAAGCTTAATATTATCTTTTTCTAATAAAAGTGATTTTCTTTTTATTACCTTATCAATTTTGTAGAACATGTTTTTTAAGCTTTCATGTCCAGATGCTGTACCTCCAAAGGTTCTAAGTCTTTCTCCTTTTGGTCTTACATGAGAATAATCTATAATTATTGTATTTATATTTCTATATTGGCTTCTTCCAACAAGATTTAAGAAATGCTCTAGTGCTTGAACCCATCCTTCTTTTGAGTCTCCTATTACAATTTCAGCTGAAGTATTATTATAAAAAACTAATGATGTACTATCTTCTCTAAGCATTTTAGGCTTCTCTACATAATCCTTATGAATTAATTTATAATTAGTTCTAAGTTTAGGTATCTTATTTACATCTTCTCTAAGAACTCTTACTCCAACTCCAGAACCTATCATAAGTAAATAAAACAAATCTGTAAAAGCCTGGAATGAATCAATTTTTTGGAATGCACAATTAAAATTACTCATAGGATATTGCTTAGAAACATTTGTATTTCCTACCCAAAAAGTTCTTCCAGATAAAAATTGCCTAAGGTTAAATACATTATCATATAGTTTTTCTGCTTCTTCCTTTGATGTTGGCACTATAGAAGTATTATATTCTACAGCTCTTCTTACAGTTTCCCACCAATACTCTCTTCTTCCTTGTTCCATAAGAAATCTAGAATATGTTCTATAATAAACAAAGTTACCTAATTGACCCATAGGAGATGAATTGTGTTTGTATTTGCTTACAAAATCATCTTTTATCATCTTATAGGCTTCTTTACTTAAATTTTTTCTTCTTTCTTTTTCTTTTTCACTTCTATATATTATATATCTTTTTGCTACATCTTTTCTTTCACTATCCATCAATTTGAACTCTACAACATCTTGTATATCTTCAACTTCATGATACTTTTCAGGTCTATTAGATAAACTTATAAATACCTCATTTGCTATTTGCTCACTTAAATTATGATCTACTCCAATTTTAGTTTCTTCCATTGCCTTTTCAATTGCCTTAACTATTTTATCCTTAGTAAAATCTACTAAGTTTCCATCTCTTTTTCTTACTTTCATATTAACACCTCATAAATTATAGTTAAATTAATAATACTAGATAAATTTCATTATTTATCCATCTATATAATTATACTACATATTGTGTATTTATCCATAGTATTTTTAAAAATATACAATATATTGTTATTATGATGTGAATAAGTTAATATTAGTATCTTCTTTATCTGCAAATTGACTATTATAAAGATCTTTATAAAAACCGCCTTGCTTAATTAACTCTTCATGAGTTCCTTGCTCTATTATATTTCCATTGTTAATTACTAGTATTAAATCAGCACTTTTTATTGTTGAAAGTCTATGCGCTATAACAAAACTAGTTCTACCCTTCATTATATTTCTCATAGCTTTTTGTAGTAATAATTCTAATCTAGTATCTACCGAACTTGTAGCTTCGTCTAAAATTAATATAGCCGGATCTTTAAGTATTGCCCTAGCTATAGTTAAAAGTTGTTTTTCTCCTTGAGATATATTTGATGCCTCTTCGTTTAAAATCATATTATATCCATCTGGCAAGGTCTTAATAAAGTGATGAACATTTGCAATCTTAGCAGCTTCTATTATTTCTTCTTTTGATGCACCAAATCTACCATATTCAATGTTATCATAAATACTTCCATTAAATAACCAAGTATCTTGAAGAACCATACCAAACATAGCTCTTAAATCTTCGCGTTTCATATCTTTTATATCTACACTATCAATTTTAATTGAGCCGCTTTGAATTTCATAAAATCTCATTAAAAGGTTAATTAAAGTAGTTTTACCTGCTCCAGTTGGTCCAACTATAGCTACCATTTGACCACTTTTAATCTCTGCACTTAAATCTTCTATTAATATCTTATCTTCATTGTAACCAAACTTTACATGTTCAAAACTTACATTTCCTTTTGGATTTTCAAGTTTATTAGTATTATTTGAAACTTTCACCTCTTCTTCTTCCTCTAAAAATTCAATTACCCTTTGAGCTGCAGCTACTGCTGATTGTATTGCTGATGATAATTGAGTTACTTGAGATAAAGGTTGATTTATTTGCCAAATATAACGTATAAATGCTTGAAGATTACCAACAGTTATACCTCCTGATATTACTGTTATAGCACCTACAACACCTATTGCTGCTATTCCTAAATAGCTAACAAGACTTACTAAAGGAGACATGATACTTGATATAAATTGAGCTTTAAAGCCTGCTGCACACAATTCTTCATTTGCTTCTATAAAATCACTTAATGAATCTTCTTCTTTACCATATAACTTTATTTCATTAAAGCCAGTATACATTTCTTGAACTCTTCCATTAAGTCTTCCTAAAGCTGCTTGTTGCTTATTAAATAACCCTTGTGATTTTTTTACTATTATATTAGTAATTAAAATACTTAATGGTATTATTAGAGTTGCTAATATTGCAAGTTTAATATTAATTGAGTACATCATTATAAGTGCTAAACTTAGTGATAAAATAGCATTTATTACTTGAATAAAGCTTTGCTGTAATGCATTTGAAATAGTATCAACATCATTTGTAATTCTACTTAGCACATCACCATAACTATGACTATCAAAATATCTTATAGGAAGTCTACTTATTTTTCTTTGAACTTCATTTCTAATATCCCTCATAGTATTTTGAATTGCATTTGTTAATAAAAAGCTTGCTATAAAAGTTGAGCCAGCACTTCCTATATAAATCAGAAATAGCAATATTAATACTTTAATTATATAATTAAAGTTAACTGAAGCTCCGGTAACTCCTTTTACCATATCTTCAACATCTTTAATTAATTGAGTAATTATTAATCCTTCAGTTCTTGGCGCTATTGCTACAAAAACTGCTGATGAAATTATAAATAAAATAGCTCCGAAGAAAGACCATTTATACTTATTAACAAAAGGAGAAATCTTTTTTACTACTAACTTGAATTTATTCATTATGCTAATTCCTCCTCTGTAAGTTGTGATATTGCAATTTCATGGTATATTTCACAATTTTTTAAAAGTTCCTTATGAGTACCTATTCCTACAACTTCTCCTTCATTTAATACAATAATTTTGTCAGCATCCATTATAGAACCTATTCTTTGAGCCACTATTAATACTACCGAATCCCTTGTCTCAGCTTTAAGCCTTTTTCTTAAAACTGCATCTGTTTTAAAATCTAAAGCTGAAAAACTATCATCAAAAATATATATTTCTGGCTTTCTAACTATAGCCCTGGCTATTGAAAGCCTCTGCTTTTGTCCTCCTGATACATTTGATCCACCTTCACTTATTGGTTCATCAAACTTTTTAGGTTTACTAGAAATAAAATCATATGCTTGAGCAACTTTAGCTGAATATTCTATTTCTCCAGTTTTTGCATTCTTCTTACCAAATTTTATGTTGCTTGCAATACTACCTGTAAACAAAAGATTTTTCTGTGGAATAAAACCTATCTTTTTACGTAAAGCCTTTAAATCATATTTTCTTACATCTATACCATCTATTTTTATACTTCCTTTGGTAACATCATAAAACCTTGGTATTAAATTAATCAATGTACTTTTACCACTACCTGTACTTCCTATAAAAGCAATAGTTTCTCCCTTTTCAGCTTTAAAGGATATATCTTTAAGAACAGGAACTTCTCCATTGGGATAAGTAAATGATACATTATCAAATTCAATAACACCCTTTATTTCTGTTTCCTTAATCCCATTTTCAGGATTTTTTATTATAGGATTTTCATTTAAAATCTCGGTAATTCTATTAGCAGATACTTGAGCTTTAGGGTACATAACAAATACCATTGAAAATAGCATAATAGAAAACATTGCATGGAATAAATACTCTATAAAAGCTACTAATTGACCAACTTGAAGTACTCCTATATTTATCATCTTACTTGAAACCCAAAATATAACAATAATTGCTATGTTAAGTAAGAAAAAGAAGGTAGGCTGAGAAACTGCCATAAGCTTATTTAACTTTTTAGATGTATCTGCATACAAATCATTAGTTTTCTCAAATCTTTTTCCTTCATATTTATCATTTCCAAAAGCTCTAATTACCCTTATTCCTGTTAGATTTTCTCTAGAAATTCTATTTAGTTTATCTAACCTCTCTTGTAATTTTTCTGATAAAGGTTCTGAAGTTTTTACTATTACTACAACTCCTAAAATTATAAATGGAATTACTACGGCTAAAATCAGAGATAATGATAAACTGGTTCTAAGTATCATTATTAAACTTACAGTAAACATTACAGGTGTAAGTAAAGCTGTTCTTAAAAGTGTATTAGTAAACTGTAAAAGAACAAAAGCATCATTTGTAGTTCTTGTTATAAGTGATGACACTCCAAATTTATCGTATTCTGTATGCGAAAATTCCTGTGCTTTTTTAAATATATCATTTCTTATATCTCTAGTAATACCTGTTGAGATTCTAGATGAACAATACCCTAATAATATTGTTCCAATAACTCCAATTATAGATATAAATGCTATAACAAATCCCATTTTTCTTATATAAGTAATATCATTATTGATTATTCCATTGTCTATAACCTTAGCCATAATAGTAGGAATTCCAAGCTCTACTAAAGCAAATCCAAATACCGATATTATGTTTAAAAGAATAAATGGCTTATAGTTTTTTAAATATTTTAGTATTAATTTCATTACTGTATTTCACTTCCTTTCTTTAATTGAATCAATATAAAATAAAAATGAAATTTCTTCATTAATAACATTTTAATTTTCTTATAATACTTAATTCAAATTATCCCAACATTTTATCATAAGTTATGTTAAAAAGCTATTTTTTATAAATATTGTAAAACATAGATATATGTAATCTTTTTATTCATTGCTTTTAGGTAATCTAAATTTAAATAAAATTATAGCTTTTTATCCTTATTGCAATTTATTGCCCCCTTTGATAAACTGAATTTATGATGATGAAAGGGGGATATTTATTGTTAGATTCTATTGATAATGAGGTTTTAAGTAATCTCACTAAAAGTGAATTATCCATATTACAATATATTGATAATAATGCATCTAAAGTCCTAAGTATGAGTATCCATGAGTTATCTGAGAATGTATTTTCATCAACAGCTACAATTTTACGTTTATGTAAAAAGCTAAATTTTAGTGGCTATTCGGAATTAAAATTTGTATTAAAAAATAACCTTGCTTCTAAAAAAACTTTAAATAGTAATCCTTTGTCTGATGATAACATATTATTAGATTTATATTCTCAAGTTGAAAATACTGGTCGTCTTCTAAATACTAAGAATATAGAATCAGTAATAAGTTACCTCTTGAGTGATAAAAAAATCCATTTATTTTCTACGGGGATAACAAATGTAATTTCTGAATATATGCAAAGATATCTCTTGGCAGTTGATCGATCTGTAATCTTATATAAAATAGATAAATTGTCTTTGGATTCTACTATTAGTTTTACTAAAAATGATGTTTTAATTTTAGTAAGTGTTACTGGAAATGAACCATCTATACTAAAAATTGCTAGACTTGCCCAAAGCAATAACGTTCCTATTATAGCTATTGCTCCACTTACAAGCAGTCCTTTATCGCAAATAGCTAATATTACTCTATACTTTTATTCAAAAGAACGTTCTTTTTCTAATTATGATATATCAAATAGAATTTCTATTTTTTATATAGTTGATATGTTATTAGAGTATTATTTCTATCATTTAAGTAGTTCTAAAAATAATAATAATGTTTAAAGGAAGGAGAGATAAAGTGCTTAATAATTTTGATTCTGATGCTGTTAAATCTTTAACTTCAAATGAGGATATTATATTACAATATATTATTTCTCATAAGGATGAAGTTATAAAAATGAATATTAATCAATTAGCACAAAATACTTATGTATCTACTGCGACTATCTCTCGTTTATGCCATAAATTAAATTTAAAAGGATTTAGTGATTTAAAATTCAAATTAAAATCTGATAATTTACATAAAAATGATTTATTATCTAATAATACATTAGAAAATAAATCTTCTGAAATAAATGATATAATTCCAAATAGCCTTAAAAGATTAAAGAACACTGTTGAGAAGCTCAATGTAGAGGATTTAAATTATATAGTAAATTGCTTATGTAGTGATAAAAATATTCATATTTTTGCTAGAGGTCTTACACAAATGCCTCTAGAATATCTCTCTAATACGCTATTATCCTTAAATAGATCTTCTACATTTTATATTGATCCACCACTTATTTATCGTGCTGCTTCTCGTATGACTTCAAATGATATTATGATTATTGGGAGCTCAGGTGGAGCTACAATACCAATTATAAAGACAGCAGCCCTAAGTAAATCCAATTCTGCTATCGTAATTGCAATCACCTCAGACCCTTCTAGCGAATTAGCTAGTATTGCTGATATAACCTTATATGGTGAAATTGAACGGAAGGACTTTTTTGGAATAGATATTAATTCAAGATTATCAATTCAGTTCATTATAGAAGCTATTTTAGAACTTTATATTAATAAATTAAAAACTAACAACATTTTATAATTATTGAATAAAAAAAGAGCAACATAAAAGTTGCCCTTTTTTATAATCTATCTTTTCATTGCGTCTTTTACTTGCTTAGCAATTTTTTCAATCTTTGGTCCATAAACCACTTGAATATGAGTATCTGATGGTTTAACTATTCCCATTGAACCTGTAGATTTTAAAAGTGCTTCATCTGTTAAAGACATATCTTTAACATCTACTCTTAATCTTGATATACAATTGTTTACAGCAATTATATTATCATATCCGCCTAGTCCATCGATGATTTTTATTGCTAAACTTGTTACTCCTCCAACATTTTCTTCTTTAGAAAGCTCTTCTTCATCTTCACTAACATCTATTGAAATATTTCTGCTTGAAAAATACCATTTGAAAACAAAATAGTATATAACTGCAAATACTATACCAACTAACACTATTACATACCATCTTGAACCTGGAACTAAAACACCATAGATTAAAAAGTCTATAACTCCGCCTCCTGTATTACCAACTCCAACACCTAATAAGCTTAGTAGTCCAAAAGAAATTCCTCCCATAACAGCATGGAATAAAAATAATTGTGGAGCGATAAACATAAATGCAAATTCTAACGGTTCAGTAATTCCTGATACAAAACATGCAGCTACTCCTGCAATCATTAATGCTTTTACTTTTGACTTTTTCTCTATTGGAGAAGTCTTGTAAATGGCATATGCTGCTGCTGGCAGACCAAACATCATAAATGGCATTTTACCTTGACCTAAGAAAGCTGTAAATTGTCTTAATTCTGAAATAGGAACTGAATCAAAGAACTTTAAGAAAATATTTAAGCATCCTTCAACTCCTTGATATACTCCACCAACAGATGTAGTACGGAATACTCCATTTAAAACATGATGTAATCCAGTTGGAATTAATATTCTTTCTAAGAAACCAAATATAAATACTCCTACTGATCCTAAACTTGCTATTAAAGATCCTAACCAGTTAATTACTGATGAAACTGGAACCCAAATAAATGGCATTACTTGTCCTAAAAGCGTCATAGCTCCAATAACTACAATAGCAACAAATCTTTTTCCTCCATAGAAAGCGATTGCAACAGGAAAATCAACATTAAAAAACTTATTATGAAGAACTGCGGTTAATATACCTGTTATCATCCCTGCAAATGCACCCATCTCTATTGTATCTGCTATACCTAAGATAGTTGACATTTTTAGTGAACTAAAATCAAAGAATCCTGATCCTATTACTAAAGATGCACTTAATAGAAAAACATAATATCCTATAAATCCTGCAAATGCAGCAATTTCTTTTTCTTCTTTTGCTAGTCCAAATGCTATACATATTGAAAATAATACCGGAATCATACCAAATACAGTTGAAGTAATCGTTTTTATAACGGTTATTATATAATTAAATGATTGTAATTTTAAAAATGGTAGCAAATCTTGAACTTGTGGTTTTAGAAGTGCAGATGTTAATCCTAATAATAGCCCTGCTGCTGCTAAAGTAGCTATTGGTAACATTAAGCTTCTACCAAGAGCTGAAAAAAAACCCATAACTTTATTATTATTTTTTCTCATTTATAATTCCCCTTTTCTAAATTTATTTTAAAGGCTTTTATAGCATGAGCTGCCAAATTGAGCTTTCAATATAGGCAGCTCCATACACAATTACTATTTAAACTCTGGCCAGTAGCCTTTGTTTGCTTCTATTAATGCATCTAATACTTTTCTTGCTTTCTTAGCATCATTAACTAATCTATTTAAAGTAAATGCTTGAAGTGCTTTAGAATAAGACTTTTCATAATAAGCATCCACTAGTAATTTTTCACTTGATACTTGATTAACTAATAATCCTAAATAAAATTGAGGTATATTTCCAACACCCATAGGTCTTGGTCCATTTATACCAAGTTCTGCAACTACTTCTACCATTGCATCATCTTGCATATTGTTTATTGATCCATTATTTTCTGTTATTATAATATATCTTCTATTTTGATTGTAAGCTATTGATTGAGCTACTTCTATCATCATTTCAGCATGAGCATCACTTTCAATTTTTACTCTGCCTTCTGTTGTACCAGCAGCTGCAACTTCTCTACATTCATTAAATACACGATTTTCTCTATTAGCCATAACTTCATCAGCTCTTGTAAAGTTTGGATCAAGATGTGAAACTTTATATTCTGGATATAAATAATATTGATCATAAGTGTTTGGTAAGTAATCAGGGAAGTCTTCCATTATTGTTTGGACCATTCCATAAGTATCTAACCAAGATTTATCTCTTTGCTCTGCATCTTGAGGTAAAAATCCTCTTTCTTTTATTAATTGCTTTAATTTAGGTAATAAATCTTCTCCTGTCTTTCTATCATATATATTAGTAAACCATCCATAGTGATTTAATCCAAAATATACAGGATCTAAATCCTTCCAGTCACATCCTAATAGTCTACTGCATGAACGTACAACATTTTCAGGTTGATCGCATATGTTTAAAATTTTCTTATCATTTGGAAATTCTCTTCTTAATGCTTCTGCAACTATAGCTGCTGGATTAGAATAATTTAATATCCATGCATTTGGAGAATATTTTCTTATATCATAAACAGCTTCAATCATTCCTACTATAGATCTTAATCCATAAGCCATTCCACCAGCTCCACAGGTTTCTTGTCCAATAAGCCCCATACTTAATGGAATATGTTCATCTTGGGCTCTCATCTTAAGTCCACCTACACGCATTTGCATAAATACAAAATCCATATCAGTATAAGCTTCTTCGATATCTGTAGTATAGCTAAATTCAACCTCTGGATATCTTTCCTTCATTAATATTTTTCCAAACTCACCAATTGGTTCTTGTCTTTCTGCATCTATATCAAATAAAACTAATTTATTTAATGGAAATTCTTCCTTCAATCTACAAAATGATTTTAAAAATCCTGGTGTAAATGTACTTCCACCACCAACTATAACAACATTATATCTTTTCATAACAATCACTCCTAATATTAATTTTATAATTACTGCGACTAAGTTTTAAATTATAACTAAAATTTATAAAAACGGCCGTTTCTTTTCTATACTCATATTCTATATTCTGATATCGTTTTAATCAATAAGTTACAAGCTTATAGTCATGAATGATTCAATATGTTATTTGTGACATGAAAAGTAATTTTTTACTCTATTTATCTTATTTATAATAAGTAAAAATAAATATAGTAAAAGGAGCCATATTTTTAGGCTCCTTTTACTATATTTATGGAATTCTATAATAACTCTTTTCTTAATTCTTCAGCTGATTTTGGTGATAAATAGCTAAATGGTATATCTAGTACAGTACGAGCTCCCCTTTGACCTTCTTTATATAATCTATAAACTGCTCTTGCATAAGCTACTAACACGCTTGAAGTAAACTCTGGATTACTATCAAGTTTTAAACTGAATTCCATTCTTTGATTTGTACTTTCTCCAGTAATTCCTGTACGAATAACAAACCCACCATGTGGCATCCCTTTATGATTTGTATTCATTTCTTCTTCAGTTATAAAATTTACTGTTGTATTATAGTGCGCAAAATAATTTGGCATATTTATAATTTTATTTTTAATATCCTCTAAATCAGCTCCATCCTCTGGCACGACATAACAAATTCTTTCATGTTTTTCTTTAATTGAAAGTTCTTTATTTTTTCCAGTACGAACCATTTCAATAGCACTCTCAATTGGTACCGTATATTGAACTCCATTTTTAACACCTTTTACTCTTCTAATTGCATCTGAGTGCCCTTGACTTACACCTTTTCCCCAAAAAGTATAATCTTTTCCTCTTGGAAGTACTACCTCTCCTAAAAGACGATTTAATGAAAATAATCCTGGATCCCAACCAACTGATATAAGTCCAATAGTACCAGAGCTTTTTGCTACATCATCTAACATACTGAAATATTCTGGTATCTTAGCATGAGTGTCAAAACTATCTACCGTATTAAACATTTTTACAATCTCCGGCGTCTGTTGTGGCAAATCAGTGGCAGAACCTCCACAAAGAATCATAACATCAATTTTCCCCTTATAATTCTCAATTTCTGAAATATGTAACATTTTTGAAGTTGCTACTAACTTATCTGGATTTCTCCTTGTAAAAATAGCCTCTAATTCAAAATCTGAATTTTGTGCTAACGATAATTCTACACCTTTTCCAAGGTTTCCATACCCTACAATACCTACTCTAATCTTATTGCTCATAAATTTTCCTGACTATAAAGTCAGGTGCCCCCTTTCTATAATTTATATTTTTAATTTAGCCATTCTTCTATTAAATTTATAATAGCTATATCATGTGATATGTTTAATTTTTTACATTTGTCATCAAATTTTTCATATAGTTCATTTGGTACATTTATAAAGAACTTCGATTCGTCTTGTGATATATTCCTCTTTATACTAATGTCATCATTATTGATATTATCATTATTAATATAATTATTATTATATTCTACAATAGCATTTTTAGCAGTTTCATCTGCTAAGTCATTATATATACTTTCGTTACTATGAGCTTTAACTTTTATAAAACATATTTCAATTTCATTACTAAATTTCTCAATATTTTTTACATATTCTTGTGTATATTCATTTTTGGCTTGCCATTCTCCGCTAGCCCATAATGAAATGTTTTTCAAATCATGATATATTGCTACTCTTTTAGCCTTATATTCTTCTTTTGCTATATTTAAAGCTAATTTTGTTGCCTCTAACTCTCCTACGATATTCCATTGATTCCATTTATCATAACCAGCACAAGAATAAAGCTTATGCTCATTATTTTCTAAATTTAAGACTACTACACCTGAGCCATATGTTTTGCTTTCTTTATCATAACTCCCATCTACAAATGCAATAAATTCATATTTATCTTTTAATTCATTATAATCTATATAAGATTTAAAAACATTTATTTTAGCAGAACTCCTGATTGGTGTAATAAGGCTTTCTTTCTCTAAATTATACTCTACTTTTTTCTCTTTACTTTTTATATCTTCTTTAGAAATAACTTTTCCTAAAAAGTCGTTAGCTTCTTCAAGTGTTGAAAATCCTTGATATTTTGCTCCTGGAAAACCATCTATGCTTTTTTTACACTCATCCCAATTATCAAATATACCTATTTCTCTACCTACTTTAACTGCATAAACCTTTTTTTTAGCCATATTTAACTCTTCCTTTTTTATTATATTTAACATAACTACTTATAAATATAAAATTTAATTCAAAATTACTGTAATATCTGAATTTTACTTATATTATTTGAAAAATAGCCTTTATTTTCATTTTATCATATAAATTTAATTTATGACTATTTATTTTAGCTTATATAATTCTTTAAGAATGTTATATTAATGATTTATATATAAAAAATAAACAAGTTGCAATATATTATTGTCACTTGTTTATTTCTCTATTTACTATATTACTTATATATTACTAAATAGTATTCATTATTAGTCTATTCGCGTTAACTTTAGGGTTTCTCCATTACCTATGATGATAGGAACTTTCTCTATTCTAACAATACTAGTATCTATTCCAAACCACTTCTCTGGTGAAACAGTTAATTTCTTTATTAATAATTTAGTACTTGTAACAAAATTATCCCATCTAGATAATTCACTTTCATTTGAAAGTATTTCTTGTAATAATACAAATTTAAAATCTCCAACAAGATGCTTATTACTATGGCCAATCATATATTCCTTTGGAGTATATTTTATCTCCTCGCTACGTACAAGATCTTGAATAACTTGATATAAAAATATATTAACCTTTTGTTCTACACGAAATCCAAGGTTAAATTGAATATAAAATGCTTCATTTGGCACTATTGTTTTTACATTATATTCTTTTGTATATGGTTCATCTGTTACCTTAACATTTACAAACCAATAAAATTTTGCACGCTTAGGTTGCTTATTAAAAATAGAAAAGATTATTTTACTTTCAATTTCTTCATAATTTTGAGATTCTGTTAAATATACAAGATTTGTTGCAAATAAAGGTAATTCCTTATCTTCTTTTAATGCCCTAAAGTGTTTTTTAAAGCATAATATTCCAACATACTGACTAAATCTCTTTCTTATAACTGTACCATAAATCCATATGTACATTAAAAATATTAATGCGCCTGCAATTATAATTGTTACATATCCACCATTAATAAATTTAAATAAGTTAGCATATAAGAAAGCTGCCTCTATAACAGTAAAAACAACAAAAACTATTATTGCCATTGATGCTTTCTTTTTAATATACCTTATGTATTGTGACAATAATACAGTTGTCATAAGCATTGTTATTGTAATTGCTAGTCCATATGCAGCTTCCATATGTTCTGATTTTTGAAATTTTAGTACTAATAGTACACATCCAATATAAAGTAACATGTTTACTGCTGGTATATAAACTTTGCCCTTATCTTCATTTGGATATCTAACTTGAAGCTTTGGAAATAAATTCAACTTAATAGCTTCAGAAACTAATGTAAATGAACCAGTTATAAGGGCTTGACTAGCTATTATTGCTGCAATTGTAGCTATTATAGTGCCAGGTATTATAAACCATTCCGGCATAATTAAGAAAAATGGATTTTCTTTAATCACATTTCCTTCTCTTAACATAAGCCATGCACCTTGACCTAAGTAATTAAATATTAAACTTATTTTTACAAATACCCATGTATAATGAATATTTCTTTTACCACAATGCCCAAGATCTGAATAAAGAGCTTCTGCTCCTGTAGTACAAAGAAATACTGCGCCTAAAATATATACACTTCTAGGACTTGTTATTAATAAGTGTATACCATAATAAGGATTTATAGCCTTTATTATACCAGGGAATTGTGCTACTTGAACTATACCTAAAATAAATAACATTACAAACCATATAACCATCATAGGTCCAAAGACTTTTCCTATTACATCTGTTCCAAATCTTTGAAGCAAAAATAATAGTGTTAATATAGTTATTACAATTATAATTATACCTCTTGTTTCAATTGGTATAACTAAGTTTAGTCCTTCTATTGCAGAAGTTACAGTTACAGGTGGTGTAATCATTCCATCTGCAAGTAATGTTGCCCCCCCTACAACAGCAGGTATTATTAGCCATTTAGCCTTTTTTCTTACCAAGGTATATAATGAAAATATTCCTCCTTCACCTTTATTATCAGCTTCTAAAGTTATCATTACATACTTTATTGTTGTTTGAAGGGTCAATGTCCATATAACAAGAGACACCCCTCCTAAAATAAGATCTTTTGATACATGTCCATTGTCTACCATAAGCATTGATTTCATAACATAAAGCGGTGATGTTCCTATATCTCCATACACAATACCTAGTGCTACTAAAAGAGATGCTATACTAACTTTTTTGTTAACTTTCATTTTGTATACCTTCCTACATTTCTTACAATATTAATTCATATAACTACATATTACGCAATTTTTTAATCTCTATTTGTAAAAGTTATTATTTTATAGAATAATGTCGCTCTCAAAATCAATATTTTATAGCAATATTATATTTAAAACAACATGCTTATATCCTTATATGAACGTTAATTTTATCTATCTATCCCCGTTATCTCAAATCTTGCATATATTATCTCTTTATTTATATTTTTTATGCTGATTTTCTTTAGTTTTTATAAAAAAAGGACTGTGAAATAATATATTTTTAATATTATTTCCACAGGCCTTATACTTCTGTCATATTAACTTTTATATATTAGTGTAACGTCTTCCTTTTGGTACTATAAATGGTGAAGAGGATATTCAATCTGTTAATATATATTCTCCTTATCTATTTTATTGATAGCTTAACAGCAGCTGCTAATGCTGCTCCAGAAGATTATCACAGTTTAGTAGTGAATTCCTCTTTCTTAATTAGAATAGTCATTTTAGTTCCTTCACCTATTTTACTTTCACAGTATATTTTCCCACCTAAAAGCTCTAATATCCTTTTTACAATAGAAAGGCCAAGACCATTTCCTAAATTTTTATGCGATTCATCACACTGATAAAACCTTTCAAAGATTCTAGTTGTTTTTTCTTCTGAAATACCAATTCCTTCATCACAAATTATTACCTCTACATTATCATCTATAGAAGTTAATATAATTTTAATAGTACTTTTAGGCCTTGAGTATTTAATTGCATTATCAATTAAATTTGTCCATACCTGATAAAGTAAATCATAATTACTCTTAATAATGACTTTATCTAGCTGCAGATCAAAATTATTCTCTCTGTTATCCCATTTTTCTGATAACATAATTATGCATTTACGAAGCTGTTCATCTAAAGAAAATTCTTTGTTCTTATCAACAATAGACTGATTGTCTAACCTAGAAAGCTGTAACATATTTTCAGATAGTTTTGATAATCTTACTGATTCATTATATACATATCCTAAATACTCTTGTTCTTCTTCTTTACTTAATCCACCATCCATAAGTAGTTCTGAAAATCCTGTAATAGCAGCAACAGGAGTCTTTACCTCATGGGATACATTGCTCATAAAGTCTTTTCGCATATAATCCATTCCACTTAATTCAGCTGACATCTTATTAACACTTTCAGCAAGTTCATCAATCTCATTGCTATACTGATATTTTCCTCTTAATTTTTCATTTCTCTTAATTTTAACTGTAAAATCACCTTCTGAAACTTTTTTTACTGCATTACTAACTTCTATAATAGGCTTTATAAAATGTGCTGTACCTACCCAAAGAAGTATTCCACCTAATACAATCGTCATAATACAAGCAAAAATGCACATAAAGATTGATATTGGCATTGTAACTTCACCCTTATAAAAAAGCTTCATGCCTAGCAGTACAATAACACAAGAAATAATACATGAAAAAGTCAGTGTAGCAATTGCTACTAATGAAAAGTGTATTCTTAATGACATTTTTAATTTTTTTTGCTTTTTCTTAGTTCTAATATTACTTAGTTTCTTCATAATTCTCTCCATTTAAAGCTTTGCCTTGTATCCTAATCCCCTGACTGTTACAATTTCAAAATCATTACTTTTTTCAAATTTTCTTCTAAGCTTTTTAATATGTGAATCAACAGTACGATCATTAATATCATTTTCCATTCCCCATATTTCATCCATCAATTCATACCTTGTGAATATTTTATTGGGATTGCTAAGTAATTTAAATAGTAAATAAAATTCCTTTGGTGGCATATCATAACTTTCAGTATCTGTATTAACAGTTAATGCATCATAATCTAATATAGTATTTCCAACTATTATCTTTTTTTCATTTGCAATTTGTGCTCTTCTAAGAAGTGCCTTTACTCTAAGGACCATTTCTTTCATATTAATAGGTTTTATCATATAATCATCACTACCTACCATAAAGCCCTTTTCCATATCTTCCATTTGGTCCTTTGCTGTAACCATTAGAATTGGTAGCATATATGAAGCATTTCTTAATTCTTTAACAAGTTCATATCCATTTTTATTTGGCATCATTATATCGCTAATAATTAAATCGATATGGTTTTTATCCATAATATCTAATGCTTGCTGTCCATCAAAGGAGGAAAAAACCTGGTAGTTTTCTTTTTTTAATTTTGCAGATATCATCTTATTTAGAGTCATATCATCTTCAACAACAAGAATAGAAAACAATACCTCCACCAACCTCTCTATGTTAGTTTTCTTTTAATTATCTCTCACTAATACGCCTTTGTCCATACGATAAATTACATCTACTAAGTCTAAAATACGTTCATCATGTGTTACCATAACTGCAGCTTTATTATGCTTCATTACTTCTTTTTTAATCATTTCAACTACCTGTCTGCCTCTAGTTCCATCTAAACTAGCTGTAGGTTCATCTGCTAAGATAACATCTGGATTATTCATAAATGCCCTAGCTATAGCAATTCTTTGTTTTTCCCCACCAGACATATTACTTGGATATTTTTTTGCACAATCTTTTAATCCAAGCTCTTTTAATGTTTCATTTACATCAAGAGAAACTTTTTTATTCATATTTTTAACTAATTTCAGCTGATCCTCAACTGTAAGATAAGGTAGTAACTGATGATTTTGAAAAATGAACCCAATTTGCTTTCTTCTAATTTTAGTCCAATTTTTTTGTTTTTCATCTGATAAGCATTTACCATTTAAAACTATCTCCCCACTATTTGGAGATAAAAGCATCCCCGCTATGGAAAGCAGTGTACTTTTCCCAGAACCTGATGGCCCAACTATTGCTACAAATTCTCCATGTTTTACATTTAGAGAAATATCTTTTAAAACTATATTTTCACTTTCTCCATCATGATATTTTTTTGTTATATTCTTAAGCTGTAATGCATATTCATTCATTATTCGTTACCTCCACCTATTGTAATCATTGGATCTACTTTTGCTACTTTTCTTGTAGAAATAATACTACATAAAATTGATATTAAAATAAATATAACTGAAATTGAACATGCAGAGCTTACTTTTAAATAAAAAGGCATACTACTTGGAAGTATTGATGCTATACCAAAAGCTAATGCATTTCCAAAAACAACTCCTATTAATGCTAGCATTATAACTTGGCTAACAATAAAATTAGTTAATTCTTTCATCTCCATTCCAATTGCTTTTAACACTCCAAACTGCTTTTCTTTTTGAATAGTTATAACATAAAAGAAAACACCTAATATTGCTGCTGAAATAACTACTAAAACCCATAATATCATTTTTATTGTAGTTTGCTCTGCAGAATAACCTGGAATATTTTCAATAATAGTTCCCTTATCAACTACCTTTACTCCATCAATATTAATTTCTTCTATATTTTCACCTTGTACTGCAATTGCATTATATTGTAGTTCGTAATTAGGATTCAATTCTTTTCTTATATCTATATATGTTTTTATAGATATAAACCCAACTGGTGTATGACCATACATTTCATCACTTGTAAAACCTACTACTGTCATTTTAATTCCTGTTGATGAATCTTCTACTATATCACCTATTATTATGCCCTCTTCTTTAAAAGAATCATTTAAAACAATCGTATTTTCAGAATCCGTATCTATAAATGCAGTCCCTTCTGTAATTTTAGGCAATATGAAGCTTTCTGTATCAATTGCAAAATATGTTAAATTAATCTTACTTTCTTCACCTGATTTTAAAATATACATTCTCTGCATATTTAATACTGCTACATTATTTTGTGTCTTGTCTCTAATCATTTCATAATCCTCTGTAGATAAATTAGAAACTGTAATTAGGTTTTCAGAATCCTCACTAATTATAAAATTCTTTGCATCTACATTATCAATTGCTGAACTTACTGCTCTTCCAAGTCCATTTGCAAGCCCTGATAAAAAGAGTACCATAAATATCATTAAAACTAATATCATCTCAACTAATAAATATTTCTTCTTATTGTATTTTAATTCTTTCCATGCTAATTTCATTTGTTACCTCTTTCTCTATGTTTAATATTTTTAACTTAATATAGTTCAAGAATATGACCTGAATATGACGCAAAAAAACTTTGTATAAAAAAAGCGGATTCACACTCAAATCCGCTTTCTTATCATATAGTATTAAATTATATTAATAATTAATGACTACAACCTAACAATCTATACTCACTTGTTATATCTATGACTAATTTACAACTTCCTATTTTATGATTATTGTCAATTACTTTAATTAAGAATTTACTTGATTAAAGTAATTCAAATTAATCTATATTAAATATTTCTAAATTTGCAATTCCATTTCCTTTTAGTTTTAAAGTAGTATCTATAGCATCATTGTAAATTCTAGTGCTAAACACTTCTTCTCCACCATTTAAGAAAATTTCTAAAGAAGAATTGTCCGAGAATATTCTTAAAGAGTTTACTAAGTCTATCTTTACTACTCTCACATCTCTTCCATAACCTGATTTTCCAAGTTCTAATTTAAATACTCTATTACTAAATGAAAGCTTACAGTTTTCTCTAAATTCAATTTCAAATTCAGTAGAGTTTTCAAAGTTAATTTTTAATTCAAAGGTATGATTTTCAAATATCTCTAAAATAGGATTTTCATTTAATAAAACTTCATTCTTTACTGAATCTCCTTTTCTTAAAGCTTCTAGTTCAACAACAGGAATTTGATATATCTTATCATTTCTTAAAACCAATTCTCTTGGAATAGTTAATTGATGTTGCCAAAAGTTATCTATAGTTGGATTTTTATGCTCAACTGCATCAGGTACACCCATCCAACCTATAATTATTCTTCGCCCTTTAGAATCTTTAAATGTTTGTGGAGCATAAAAATCAAAACCTCTATCTATTTCAACAAACTTTCCATGATTAAATTCTTTTTTATTATTAATAAATTCTCCTACAACATATCCGCATTGATATACATTATTGTACTTATATCCTTCTGCCTTTATTCCTTGAGGTGATAATAATAACACATCCTTATCCCCTAACTTAAAAGTATCAGGACATTCCCACATATACCCCATGTTATCTAATTTTCCTGCTGGTACTGAAACAAACTCCCAATTATGAAGGTCTTTTGATTTATATAATAATATACATCCCTTATCATCCTTAGTTCTAGCACCAAGAACCATATAGTAAGCACCATTTTCTTCCCAAACTTTAGGATCTCTAACATGTAAAGACATATTTCCTAGGAAATCTTCATTTCTAAGTAATACCTTCTTCTCCGAGAAATTTATACCATCTTTACTTGTTACTAAGATAACATTTTGTTCTCTTCCTGTTAATATATAATCATGCTTTCCAGGATGCTTTACATTACCTGTATAGAAAAAGTAAATTGTATCATCTTTAACAAATGCTGAACCTGAGTACACACCATCTTTATCTTCTTTTATATCAGGATATAGAGCTACCCCTTTATCTTCCCAATTAACTAAATCCTTAGAGGCAGTATGTCCCCAGAATTTTAATCCTCCTGTAGGAGACAATGGTGAATATTGATAATAACAATGGTACTCTCCATTAAACTCACATAATCCATTAGGATCATTTATCCAACCTATTGGTGGCATTATATGATATTTATTTCTCCATTTATCACTATTAACTAATTCTAAATTTTTATCCATACACTCTTTAATTCTTACATCAAATTTTTCTTTTAACATAAACTTATCTTCCTTTTACTAATGCTAATACTTCATCTTTATTTGGCAGTGCTCCTATAGCTCCCCTTTTACATACTGTTAATGCTGCTGTCGCATTAGAAAAAGTTAATATTTCTTTTATCTTTTCTTCTTCTAAAGTAACTAAACTTTCTAAAGTATTATTTTCTTCAGCTATCTGGTATAAAAATGAGCCTATAAATGAATCTCCAGCACCTGTTGTATCTTGTGCTTCTACCTTAAAAGATGAAGAAAACACTTTTCTTTCCTTAGTTATAAATTCTGCTCCATTAGTTCCTTTAGTATATATTATGACCTCAACATCTCCTTGCATTAAGAAGTTTAATGCCTCTGTTTCATCTGATATTCCAGTTATAAATTCTAATTCTTCATCACTAATTTTAACTATATTTGAAAGGGGTAAGAATTCTAATATTGCCTCTCTGCAAGCTTCCTTACTTTCCCACAATGGTAATCTAACATTTGGATCAAAGCTAATTAAACAGTTATGCTTTTTAGCAAATTCTATTGCTTTTCTATGAGCCTCTTTAATTGGTGCATCTATTAAGCTTACTGAACAAAAATGTAATATTCCTTCATCTTTAAAAACATCTTCATCTATTTCAGATTCATTTAATAACATATCTGCACTTGGATTTCTATAAAATGAAAAATCTCTTTCCCCATCTTCTTTTAACGAAACAAAAGCTAATGCAGTATTTGCTTCTTTTGTTCTTAAAACCTTTGAAATGTCTACTCCTAAAGGCTTAACTTCCTCTAATATATGGTCTCCGAACCCATCCATGCCTAGCTTAGTAAGCATTTGAGACTTACCACCTAGCTTTGCAACTGCTGCTGCAACATTAAGTGGAGCTCCACCTGCAACTCTTAAAAAGTTATTTACATCCTTTAATGCCACTCCCTTTTCATGTGGAATAAAATCAATTAAAGCTTCTCCTATTGAAATTACCTTTTTCATCTATTATCCTCCTAACAACACCCTGGGGAACATTCCCTCAAAAATCAACATCTATAATTCTAGTCAATATATTTCACTAATCCAATTATATATAATAACAAATTAAACTTGTATATATGATTTATAAGCTTTTGTAAAAAAGTTACCACAATTAGAATTTAATCCTCTATTGTGATAACCTCTTAATAATTTTGTTACTTTTTATTATTTTCTAAAAAATCAATAATTACATCAATTATTTCCTTACAATAAAAAACATTTCCTCCATGATCTCCATCATCTACACAATAAAAATCAACATTCTTATTATAATTAACGCATTTTTCATATAGCTCTATACTTTGCTCAAATGGAACAACACGATCTTTATTCCCATGAATTATTAGTAATGGATCATCATTAGAATTTTCATTAATATAATATATAGGGGATGCCTTTAAAGCTATATCTAAATTATCTGAAATCCTATCAACTCCAAGAATCATAGTTCCTGGTGAATATTTATCATGATCAAAAGCTGAACAGTATTTATGCATCGTTGATAAATTACTTATACCATATAAGTTTATAAATCCTCTTACATCACATAATGGTTCATCTGTATAATCTAGTTTATAATTCTTCCAAGTAGCCCAACACATAGTAGATGTATGTCCTCCACTTGATTCCCCTGACACAAATACATTATTCATATCAATTTTTAATTCTTCACTATGTTCTCTAATATACCTCATTGCACACTTTGCATCTAATATCTGTCCAGGAAATAAGGCTACATCACTAGGACGATATTCTACAACAGCTAAAATGTATCCTTTAGTTACAATATCCTTAAAATCTAAAATATGAGCATTTAGATTTTGTTTCAGCCAAGCTGAACCTTGAACGTGGAAGAATAAAGGATATTTTTTATTTTCATCAAGATTCTCTGGATATACAAGCCTTAACTTTAAGTCAATTCCATCTTTCTTGCAATATACAACATCTTTTCCAATAAATGCTCTTATATTATTTTTATCACCCTTAATAACCTTAGTTCCTTCTGGATAATTAATAACTTTCGGCATTTCTTCATAAGTATATCTCATTTCAAATATCATATTTTTCTCCCTTCTAAAAATCACTCAAAAAATATCTCTTTTAAAAAGTCAGCCATCATCTTCCATGCTCTTTCAGCTTCTTTCTCATTATATTCTTTAAGCCATTTATGAGTAAAACCATGTTGACAATCCTTAAATATCTCAAATTTAACGTTATTACCTTGAGCTTTAGCCTTATCTGCAAACTCCTTTTCTTCTTTTAACAAAGAATCATATTCTGCAGCTAATATAAGCATTCTTGGAAGATTACTTAAATCTGCTAATAATGGAGAAGCTAGTGGATCATCTAAATCATTAAGATCTTCAAAATACCAATTTATATATTGCGCTATTCTACTTGGATTCATTGCTTTACTAGGATCAAGCGCCTTCCTATCTTCTTCACTTAAGGATTGTTTTAAAGGAGAATAATCAATAATTTGTCCACTTATGCCAATTTCTTTTTTTTCACGATCTAATAAGCATAATGCAGCTGAAATATACCCTCCAGCACTATGACCACCTACAACAATTCTACTTGGATCAATTTTATATAAATAACTATTTTCTTTTATTTTTACTATTGCTTCATATGTTGAATAAATTGGTTTTGGAAATTTAAATTCAGGTGCTAAACAATAATCCATGTTTATTACTGCACAATTAGCTTCATTAGCTAACCTTTGACAGTAAACCCCATCTACTTCTGCATATCCAAGAACATTTCCACCACCATGGAAATTAAACATAACTGGTAAAACTTCATCTTTATCACAAGCTTCAGGTCTATATATATATCCATCTACATATCCAGAAATACTAGTTCTTACAGAAATTTTTTCAAATTTTCCATTTAATCTTTCATTATATACTACTTCATGATTTTGTATTTCTTTTTGCATTCTGTATTCATAAATTGAATAATCTTCTTTTTTCATATTAACTCCTTTCTATAAATCATCATATGTTATTAATGAAATATTATTTTCTTCTAAATATTCTTTTGTTTTTATATCGCATAACATTTCAACTTCATAAACTCTTGGAATATTAACTGAAGAATTTTCCAATATAAATGCATCAATATATCCAGGATGTGTAATAACCATATCACAATCACCAATATGATTATGTTCAACAGCTTCTATTAATGGATCAATAGATTTTTGCTCACTTGAAGTTACTATATGAACATAAACATTAGTATTACCAACTAACATAGGAATTTCTCCAAAAGTTAATCCTGAATATTTTAATCTATATTTTTTAGCAACTATTTCTAACCCCTTAAAAAAGTTTTCGCTTTTAATAGCATGCCCATCTAAATATCTAGGCTTATCTCCTGTTAATTCAATAAACCTCTTATATTGTGCTTCAATTTCAATTATAACTTCATCTAAATCAACAATATCTTCATTTGAATTGCGATAATTACTAGATGCCTTAAATTGCCCATTTTCATTAACTAAACTAGGAATTAATTTAGGGTCACTAACAGGTTTTCCTACACAAATATTAGTATGTTGCCCTAAGCATATATTATATTCTTTTATTAAATTAAAGCCATGATTAGCAGCAGGCATGTTTGTCATCATGCCTACTGATTTAACTAATCCATCTTTTATAGTTTTTTCTATCCCATAATTTACTGCTTCACTATATCCAAGATCATCAGCTCTTATTAATATTTTTTTTACTTTATCATTACTAATATTATTTTTCGCCATTTATTTGTTCCTTACTAAATCCAAAGAAATAAGTAACTGCTGCTGCGACAATAACAGAAATTAAAGAACCTATAATACCATGAACTGTATTTGCAGTTGTATGTCCTGTAAAGCATAATAAACTAATTATATTTGTAACTGGAATTAAAGTATAGTGACCTATATTTAAAATACCAAAGTATAATCCACCTGCAAATCCACCTGCAATCATTCCTAATAAAGGTTTCTTATATCTAATTGCTACTCCATAAAGACCTGGTTCAGTAATACCACCAACAATTAATGAAACAAAATATCCCCATGATAATGATTTTTCTTCTTTATCTTTAAGTCTTAAAGCAGCTCCTAAGCACATACCAAGAACTGCAAATGTTGCAGCAGCCATACCTGGGGCAACAAAGGATTCACTTCCATTTATCATAAATGTTTGAATTAAAGCTGTGATTAAAATAATATGCATTCCTGTTAAAACTAATAATTCAAATGTAGCTCCAATAAGTGCAACTCCTATAAATCCAGCAACACCATTTAAATTTAATATACCTTGGCTAATTGAAGCACCAATCCATGCACCAGCTGGTCCTACAGCACATAGAGTTATAGGTAACATAACAGCAATTGTAAGAGCTGGAGCTAAAACGCTTCTTATAGCAGAATGTAAGTGTTTATTAAAGAACTTCTCAACATAAGACATAACCCATACGCTCATAATTATTGGTAACATAGTACTTGAATAGTTTTCTACAGTACTTGGAATACCAAATACACTAAATGCTCTTCCCTCTTCAACCATCTTCATAAATGTAGGATGAAGCATGATAGCACCTAATAATATTCCTAATAAAGGATTAGTATTAAATTTCTTAGCAGAAGTGTATCCAATTATTATTGGGAAGAAATAAAATCCAGCATCACCTACGAAAGTTGCTAGAACATATAAATCACTTGTTTCAGAAATTAAATTTAACATTGTTGGTCCAAAAATAGCAGGTATCATCTTAAAGAATGCTGCTATTGTTATAATTGGAATAGCTGGTGTTAAACTTCCTGATAATGCATCAAGTATTCCATTTCCTATTGATTTTAAAGTGATCTTCTTCTTTTCATTTTCTGATTCGCCACTTAATTTAATATCAGCTGAAAAGTTTCCAATATTACATACTTCTTTATAAAGTATTGAAACATCTTGACCAATTATGATTTGAAGTTGTCCACCTGCGTGCATAACCCCAATAACTCCTGACAAGGCTTTTAATCTTTCATCATTAGGTATACTTTCATCCTTTAAGTTAAAACGTAATCTTGTAGCACAATGAGCTACATGCATTACATTTTCCTTACCACCAACCTCTTCTAGAATTCTTTTGGCTAGTTCATCATAATTTTTCTTTTTACTCATTATTATTCCTCCTTAAAATATAAAAAAACCAAAGCAAAAATAAGATAATCTTATTTCACTTTGGTTATGCCTCCATTACGAGTAACAATCCTTATAAAGTTTAATTATTCACTTTTTTACTAATCCTATTTATATGAATCATTAAATAAAACAATTCATCATCTGTATGCTTAGACTTTAATTTTTTATCTATATAATTTGCAACTAGAATAGAACATTCATAAGCTTTAGGATTATCATTTTTTAATTTTTCCATCAGACTTCCAACATTATCAACAAATTGTTCTTTATTTTGAACCCTATTTAAATAATATCTAAGGTGATTAGCAAACCTATTAAATATAAAGTCCTTACGATTAATTTCCATATTAAAATAATCTTGTATAATTGCAGTAACTTCATCAATTAAATCTTCACTATTTACATCTTTATCAATACTTTCATTTTCTTCTTCCGCACTAATAAAATGCATAGCTATATTAGTAACTTCACTTTCTGGTAAATTAACCATTAACTTTTTCTGAATTAAATTAACTGCCATTCTCCCAAGCTCTGTTTCTTTAGGATATAATCTCTCAATTTCAAATGAAAAAGCAAGCTTCATTTCCTTATATTTTTTGAGTCTAACCATTGCAAAATTAATATGATCTGCTAAGCTTACTACTAAATTAGGATTTAAATTACAATTTAATGTATTTTGAGCTATATCAACAATCTGTGCAGATACTTGTAAAATATCGTCTGGTATTTCTTCTATCATCTTGTATAAGTTTGAATCAATTCTATAGAAGGTCATTTGAATTACTGATAAATCTGTTATTTCATAAGGCATTTTAGGAAATCCTATTCCTTTTCCAAAAGCTATTAATTCTTTAGCATTGTTATCCATGCATATTGCAACATTATTATTAATTTTTCTTATAGCCCTCATTCATACCCTCCTTTACGCAAAAAAACTCCTCAAAGCATACCAAAAATAAATCTGGTAATGCCTCAAAGAGTAACAATCCGTATCTGTAAATAAATAATAACATCTAATGTAATTGTTGTCAATATAATTTTATATTTATACTCACTAATAATTTAAATTAATATTCTAACAACATTCTCTACTGTTTTTTCTAAATTTCTTGATCCCTCCTTTAGTGCTTCATCTAAAGAAGTTACTCCTCTTAGTATTCCAAAAATAGAAGTTATTCCTATATCATATAGATTTTCTGATCCATCTTCTACTTTACCAGCAAAAGCAATAGTTTTTACCCCTTGTCTTTTTGCTGCTGACGCAACCCCCATGGGAGTTTTTCCAAATATAGTTTGACTATCTATACCCCCTTCACCAGTAAATACAAAGTCAGCTCCTTCTATTTTTGATTCAAGGTCGGTATGTTTAATTATTAATTCTATTCCTCTTAAAAGCTTTGCATTAAGAAATGCTAAAAGTGCCGCTCCAAGGCCTCCTGCTGCACCTGCTCCTTCAATATAAGCAACATCTTTTCCTAAATCATTTTTTATTACATTAGCATAGTTTTCTAAAGCTTTATCTAAAGATACTATCATTTCTTCTGTAGCACCTTTTTGAGGACCAAATATTCTTGATGCTCCCTTTTCTCCTATTAATGGATTAGTAACATCACAAGCAACTTCAAAGGTCACTCCGTTAAGACTTTCATTTAAATTACTTAAATCTATCTTATTAAGCTTTGATAAAGCAGCTCCACCAAAATGAAGTTCATTGCCCTTATCATCTAATAAGTGTCCACCTAAAGCTTGTATCATACCAGCTCCACCATCGTTAGTAGCACTTCCTCCTATTCCAATTAAGATATGCTTTGCTCCATTTTTTATTGCATCTAATATTAGTTCCCCTGTTCCAAAGGTTGTAGCTATTAAAGGATTTCTTTCTTCTCTTTTTACAAGTTGTATTCCGCTTGCACTTGCCATTTCTATTATAGCCTTACTTCCATCTCCAAGAAGTCCATAAGTTGCTTTTACTTTTTCTTTTCCAATTGGAGGAGTTACAAATGTTTCTACAAGTTTTCCTTCTGTAGCCATAACTAAAGCTTCTACAGTACCTTCTCCGCCATCTGCCATTGGAACTTTTATACATTCTGCATCTTTAACAACTTTTTTTATAGCTCTTTCCATTGCATCACAGGCTTCTTTTGCTGTCATACTTTCTTTAAATGAGTCTGGTGCTAATACGAATTTCATTTTTTCTACCTCCACTTTTACCAGTTAACAATTAATAATTAACTATTAATAATTTTCTATATTTACTATTCTATAAAATTACTCCAAATACTATTGTTGATACTATTGTCATTACTAAACCTACTAAAGATTCATAAGGTATAAGTTTTAATCTTTCTTTTATTTCCATGCCTACACTTCCACCTGTTGCATGAAAGAAGCTTCCATGTGGAAGATGATCTAGTACAGTAGCTCCACTATGTATCATAGCTGCTGCATTTAATCCTGGTATTCCAAGTTCAAGGATTGTAGGTCCAAATACAGATGTTCCAACCGCTGTTCCTGAGGTAGTTGATGCTGTTGCTGCTGACATTAATATACCAGCTATTGGTGCTAATAATATACTAGGCAAACCAACTTTATCAACTCCATTTATAATTAAATCTTTTAATTGTGAGTTAGAAATTATACCTGCTAAAGTTCCTGTTCCAAGTAAAAGAATTGCAACACCACTCATTTTATTTAAACCAACTACTGCATAGTTTGAAATTTGTTTTCCCTTACCCATTATTATTGCTCCAATTATACCTCCAACCGGTAGTGCTATTAATGGGTCTATAACTATTCCTGCAATAGGTCTTAACATAAGTAATATTATTGTTATTATAGGACCTGAAATTGCTGCTATAAAGCTTGGTAACTCTTTAGATTCTTTTTCTTCACCTTCTATATTTTGAATTTTTACACCTTTTTTATCTATCCATTTTGCTAACATACAAGTTACTATAACTCCAAATATTGCTGGTATAATTCCTGCAATCATTAAACTTGTTAGAGGTACTTGTAAGTTTTCTGATGCTACTATAGCATTTGGATTTGGTGACATCAAATTCCCTGCTTTTCCTCCACCTATCATAGCTAACAAAATTGCTGGCTTACTAAGATTTGCTTTCTTTGCAATTGCTATAGCTATTGGAGAAACTGTAATAACTGCTACATCTATAAATACTCCAACCATAGTTAAAAGCATTGTAGCTATTGCTAATGCTATAAGCGCTCTTTGCTGACCTATTTTACTAACTATTGTTTCTGCTATTTTAATAGCTGCTCCTGATTCAATAAGAACTCCTGCTAAAACACCCGCTGTTAAAATTCTAAGGATAGCAGTTATCATTCCCTTTGCACCATCCATCATGAAATTAACAGTATTAACTAATGAAACTCCACCTACTAAGCCTCCAATTAATGCTCCTAAAATTAGTGCATATGCTGGATGAATTTTTTTAATAATTAAAGTGATTGAAATTATAAGTGCAACTATTGCACCTAACGCTGATACTGAAATAACATCCATTTTCTAAACCCTTCTTTCAAATCTTTTATTAATAATTACAATTTTATTGTAGCTTCATTAGAAAATGTTTTCATTGTGAACTTGCACAATCTTTATTTAAATATCTTTGTTAATGTGAATATATATTGTAATAAATATAAGTATTTATTAATCTAAAAATATCAATGGAATTATTAAAGGATAACCCTGTTAATTCTTCTATTTTAGATAATCTATAGCTTAAAGTATTTCTATGAATATGTAATAATTCTGCTACCTTACCCCTTTCAAAATTTTCACTTACAAAAACTCTAAAAGTATCTATAAGCTCTTCTCCCCCTTCTTGTATCTTCTCTAATAATAATTTTGAATCTTTATTTTTTACTATTTTCTCTATTTCAGAATAAAAAATAGCATCTTCATCTCTTATTACTTTTTTCTTTATACCTAAAGCCATTGCTATATTTACAGTACTTATTCCTTTATAAAAGGTCTTTGATAATATATCTGATTTTTTTAAAAATATCATTAAATTTACTTCTTCTTTTGCTTTTTCAAGCAAATCCTCTATTAAATTATTATTTCTTTCTATATTGTTATTAAGCACAATACATATCCTAGATGAATTTAAACTAATTATATCTACTTCTTTATTAAAATAAATTTCTATTATCTTTTTAATTTTTTTACTATATTGCTTTTTATAATCAATTATTAGAAGGTAACCTTTTTCTTCTATATCAATATTAAGTTCCTTACCTCTGTCTATAAACTCATCATCATAAATTTCTTTTCTATGAATCCATTCATACAAATACTCTTCTTTTAATTTATTTTTTATTATATACTTTTCAATACTATACTCCTGTTGAATCAAAAGTTCTGTTGTAACCTTAACTAACTCACCAAAAGACCTTACCTTTTTGGGGCTTCCTGTTATTCCAACTACACCTATACTTCGTTTATTAAACATTATAGGCATATTAACGCCTGGTTTTACCCCTTCTCTTTCTTCATATACTTCTATAGCTGAAGTTCCCTGCAATGCTTCTTGAGCTCCTAAATGCAATGTATTAATCCTATCTCTATCTCCACTTGCTATAATTATTCCATCCTTATCCATAATATTTACGTTATAAGGTATTATGTCCATCATTCTATCAACTATTTTTTGTGCTAAAGATTTACTAAGCATAATATATTTCTCCCTATAAATTATTAATATTCTTTAATTAAATTAATATCATAAAAAACACTTTATATTTTATCATATTTAAATCATTAGATATATTTTTATAAAGTAAAAAGTGATAGCTACTATTTTTAGTAACTATCACTTTTATTATATTTCTTTTAAAGAATTTACTACAAGTATATCAGCTGGTAACCAATAAAGAAAAAAGATAACCTACTATTATTAGTAAAATCATCTTCCCAGCTTAATTATACCATGTAAAAAATATAAAATATAGACTTATATTTTTCATTTTGTCTATGATAAGATAATGTAAATATATTATTCTACTAAAAAGGAGAATTCATATGAGTATTGAAAACAAACTAACTAACAGCCCTAAAGCAGATATAATTTTAGATAACGGACCTTTTTATCATGGAACAAAGGCTGACCTTAAAATAGGAGATTTAATTAAAATAGGATTTTCATCTAATTATGGTAAAGCTAAAAAAGCTAATTTTGTTTATATGACAGCAACTTTAGACGCAGCCATTTGGGGGGCAGAACTAGCATTTGGGGATACTAGTCAAAGAATATATATAGTTGAACCTACTGGTGAATTTGAAAATGATCCTAATTTAACTGATAAAAGATTTCCAGGAAATCCTACTCGTTCTTATCGTACAGCCTTCCCATTAAAAGTAATTGGAGAAATAACTGAATGGAAAGGCCATTCACAAGAAGAACTTAAAAATATGAAAGATAATTTAAATAAACTAAAAGAACAAGGAATTGAAGCTATTAATGAATAAAGGGAGAGGTTAGTCCTTCCCTTTCTTTATATTCTCTTACAAAAAAGCTATTTTATTGTTAAGTTTTATGTCGTAATATAGCTTCTTAACTTCAATAAATTCACCATTACTTTTATTAAAAATCGCTCTTGTGTATTTAATATTAACTTTTTAATTTCTATAAAAATCCACCTCAAATACTAAGTATAAATACCTAATATTTGAGGTGAACTTTATAAGTTGTTTCTATTAGACTGAACTTATTTGGAAAATCCTACAATTCCAAATGAACCTGGTCCTCCATGAGTTGTAATTACACAGCCTGTTTGCATCCATGTAACTTTTTCAAATCCCATTTCCTTTACTTTATCTTCAGCCAATTTACGGATGGCCTCTGATAATCCTATTGACCACAATAGATACACTTCTTTTTTATCTAAATTTTTATCATTGCTGTATTCTTCTATTAGTTTGGGAATTATACTTTCCATTTTTCCCCTATACTTTTTCTTGGCTACTAAATATCCATTTTCAATTTCAATTGATGGATGTATTCTTAGTATTTTACCACCTATAAATACGGCATTACTTACACGGCCTCCTGCTCTAAGGTACTCCAATTCAGCAGGAACAAAACACATTTTAGTATTATCACTTATTCTGCTTACTTCTTTTAATAATTCTTCCATAGTAACATCAGGATTTTCTTTTAGATATTTAGCTGTTTGAATAACAACTGCCGCCTGACCAACTGATACATTCTTAGTATCAAAGCTTGTAACATAATCTCTATGCTCTGCAGCTATTAGTGCACTTTGGTAAGAACAAGTTGTTACCGCTGAATATGCCAAATGTAATATTTGTTTATCTGGATATAATCTGTGAATATCATCAAATACCTTTTCAAAATCCTGTGGTGAACTTCCACTTGTCTTTGGTATTTTATTTGTATTGTTATAATACTCACAAATTTTTTCTACTGGAAAAGTTCCATCATCATAAGTATTATCTCCCATAGTAACATGCATTGGAACAAGGAAAATCCCCATTTCTTTTGCAATGTCTTTTGTAATATCTGAACCTGTTTCTGCTACTAATATAATATTATTCATCCTTAATTACCCTTCTATTGTTTATTTGTATATAATCAACTTTACATATATATTTATATTATACCATTGTTTCAATAATTTTATAATTTTTTCTTACTTTCTAATATCTCTACAAACTTTGTAGAAGCTAGCGAAAGTGGAACCTTCTTTAAATAGCACACACCAATACTTCTGCTTGGTATTTCTTCTAAAATCTTAACTTCATAAAGCAATCCTTTTTCTAAATATTCTTTTGAAAATTCTTTTACTACACAAGCAATACCTAAGTTTATTTTTGCAAACTCTAATAATAAATCAAATGATCCAAGTTCAAACTCTGGAGATATTTTTACACCTTTTGATAACATAAACTTTTCTACATACTTTCTTGAATTTGAACTAGGCTCTAGAAATATTAAAGGATATTTAACCATTTCCTCTAATGGAATTTTTTTATTTGTTAAGTCCTTATATTTTTCTCCACAAACAAAAATATCTTTAACCTTTCCACATGGTTTTACTTCTAGTGAAGAATCATTAATTGGAAGGTTACAAATTGCAATATCAATTTCTCCACTCTTAATTAAATCACAAAGTTCTGATGTAGTTCCATTTATAATTTTAAATTTAAGATTAGGATATTTATTATGAAATATTTCTAAATATGGAAGTAAAAAATATTTAGATATAGTGTCTCCTACTCCAATTTTCAGCTCTCCCACAGTTAAATCCTTAGATTCTAATATTTTTTCTTCTCCTGAACTTATTAAGTTAATTGCTGAGTTTACATATTCAAATAAAAGTTTTCCTTCGTTAGTCAAAGTTACCCCTTTTGGTGTTCTATTAAAAAGTCTAATATCTAATTCTCTTTCTAACTGCATTACAGCCTGACTTACAGCTGGTTGTGTCATATAAAGCTCTTTTGATGCTTTTGAAAAGCTTTTGCTCTTTGCTACCTGACAAAATACTTTATATAAGTCTAATTTAGCAATCATATAAGTACTCCTTATATCATTTATTAATTCTATTTATTTTACTTATACCACTTATTGTTGTATAGTACAAGAGTATTAAGTATTTAAAACAAATTTAAAATTGTTAGGAGAGATTGTTTTGGAAAGAGTTGTTGGTACAGTTGTTAGAGGACTTCGTTGCCCTATCATTAAAGAAGGGGATAAAATTGAAGATATCGTTGTAGAAAGTGTACTTAAAGCTTCTGAAGCTGAGGGCTTTACTATAAATGATAAAGATATAGTTACTGTAACTGAATCAATAGTTGCACGTGCTCAAGGAAATTATGCTTCAATAGATAATATAGCTACAGATATTAAAGCTAAATTTGGTGACGATACTATTGGTGTAATATTTCCAATTCTAAGTCGTAACCGTTTTGCAATTTGTCTTCGTGGTATAGCAAAGGGAGCTAAAAAAATAGTATTAATGCTAAGTTATCCATCTGATGAAGTTGGAAATCACTTAGTTGATTTAGATATGTTAGATGATAAAGGTGTTAATCCTTGGACAGATGTTTTAACAGAAAAAGATTTCCGTAATTTATTTGGATATAATAAACATCCTTTCACAGGTGTTGATTATATTGATTATTATAAATCTTTAGTAGAAGAATATGGTATTGAGTGTGAAGTAATATTCTCAAACAATCCTAAAACTATATTAAATTATACAAAGAGTGTTCTTACTTGTGACATTCACACAAGATTTAGAACTAAGAAAATTTTAAAAGCAAATGGCGGAGAAAAAATTTATAGTCTTGATAATATATTATGTGAATCTATTGATGGAAGTGGATGTAATGAAGCTTATGGATTATTAGGTTCAAATAAATCAACTGAAAATACTATTAAACTATTCCCAAGAAACTGTCAACCTGTAGTTGATAAGATTCAATCAATCTTAAAAGAAAAGACTGGTAAGACAGTTGAAGTTATGATTTATGGGGATGGCGCTTTTAAAGATCCTGTAGGTAAGATTTGGGAACTAGCTGATCCAGTAGTTTCACCTGCTTTCACTAAAGGACTTGAAGGGCAACCAAATGAAATTAAACTTAAATATTTAGCAGATAATGAATTTGCAAACCTTAAAGGTGAAGAACTTAAAAATGCAATTTCAGAATATATTAAAAATAAAGATTCTGATTTAACTGGTAATATGGCTTCACAAGGAACTACTCCTAGAAGACTTACTGACCTTATAGGTTCATTATCAGATTTAACTTCAGGAAGTGGAGATAAGGGAACTCCTATTATATTTATTCAAGGTTATTTCGATAATTATACAAAGTAATAAATTAAAAAGTATCTACTACGAACAGATAAAAAATCTATTAGTAGTAGGTACTTTTTAATTAAAAATATTTTTAAAATTGTTTTTATAAGTATTTATTAGTTGCCTATTTATCCATATGATTTATCTATCAATATCCTAATAATCTAGCTTATTACTTTCAATAACACCTAAAACATTTTTATTTGTAGTAACTACTCTTGGTATCTTAATTTGATTTTTAGAAATTCCTTTCATGAATAGAAATTCTTTCACCTTATTAAAAGTTCCTTCTTCAAGCATTATTACTTTTGGCATCGCTAATCCACTTTTACTTCTAAAGCGCTTGTACGCTAAATTGCAATTTCTAAGTTCTTCATCTAGCGTAATCTCTATACTTCTAACTAATTCTTTTGTAACTTTTCCTTTAACTTCAAAGTAAAATTGATATCTACCTGGTGTTATTGAATTGTCAGCCACTGTTGTATAATCTATCAAATCAAGTTTTAGTCTATTTTTTGTGTTTCTAATTGCATCTGTTAAATGTTCCTCAGTTGTTTTTTCTGATACCATGTTTAATACTTGATTTCTTCTATATAAAAATTCTATTTCAGGTGAATTATTATAAAAGCCTACTACCTTAACAACATCACCTATCCTATACCTATAAAGACCTGTATAGGTAGTAATAACTATTTCATAACTTTTTCCTATCTCTAGTTGATCTGAAGAAATTGCTTTTGGATTATTTTTACTTAATTCTTCTGATGGAATAAACTCATAAAAAACTGTATCTGGTATTATTACATATCTTATATCTTTAACATATGGATTTATTCCCATAATACCTTCTGATGCAGCATAACAAGGTGAATATATTTGAACTGGTCCTAAATAATACTTTACCGCCTCATCATAAATTGTAAAATTAGCCCCTGTAACAGAAGCTATATACTGTAAGTTTGGCCATACTCTTTTGCATATTCCTTTAAATCCCTTTTTAAATTCATTTTCTAATTCATCTGCTCTGCTTGCATTTGGTGTTAAGTATTTATTTAATTCTTTTCTAGTTTCTTCATCAATATTCAGTGTTTTACTTATCCTTCCTTGGCGGATATCTTTTACTAATTTATCTGAATTCTTTTCCATAACTCTTAATAAATCTAGTATATTTGAAATAAAAACCCCAGATATATATAATAATTTTTTCTCTTTTAACCCAAAAAGTACGTGTAAATAAAGTGCTACTTCTTTCTCTTTAATCTCCATAACTTCATAAGGTGAAGTATATAAATATGGTAATAGAGTTTTTATACCATTAATTCCACCTGAAGTAGCTGAACAAATAGGGATTCCCCCCTTAGTATAAGTACTCATAACAATATCTGCAATCATTAATCCCTTACCATAATTCCAATCTTCTTTTAAGTTATTATAAGAAAACCTGGTAATTAATAATGCCATATACTTTGCACCCTTCATTTTAGTACGCTTTGTTACGGGAATTAACTTTTGTTTACCCGTAGTCCCAGAAGTATGCCCAAAATACTCAACCTTCCCTTTTATTAGTATATTTTTTTCACCATTAGCCATACGTTCAATATAATTATCGTAATAAGAATATTCAGTTAATGGTACTTTCATCTTAAAATCCTCTTCCGAAAGTATATTTCTAAACTTAAATTTTTCTCCTATCTCACTACTAGCATTTTTAGATAAAATATCAAGTAATAATTCATTATTTACTTTTTTAAAGTTTTTAGTTTCTTTATTAAACTTTTTTTCTACAACTCCTCCACAGCCAATAATTGTCCTATAAAGTAAATTACTTATTATGGACATACTTGTACACTTCCTATGATAGTTTTTCATAAGCATTATATGAAATTGACTTAAAACTGTTAATAAATTGTTACAATAGAAATCTCAAATTTTCATGTGCAATACGTTTTAACTATATTTATTACTTATTCTTATTTCTCACAACATATAATAATTTATCTACATATCTTTTATCCATTTGTACATACCTTGAGCCATTTTCACTAGAAGTTTTTTCAGCTCCACTATCCATAATATATTGATCTATATCAACATATTCTTGCCATGAATCATTTTCATATTTATCAGAAGGCTGAGTCATAGATGGGTAAGCCAATTTTATCTTTTTACTATCTTTCAATTGAATATTATAAAAGAATTCTCCCTTATTTCTTCCTCTATCAACAAATCCAGTATTTACATATTCTACATCACTAAAGTTGTATTTCTTACCCTTTAAGTTATAAAAGCTATAATCATAAATACCATCTTCTGTAACCACAACTACGCTAGTTATTACTATGTATATAAGTGGAATTATTATTAATATCAAAAATTTATTAACTCCTCCCCATATAACTGAACCTTTATTCCTAGAATATTCTTTCTCTTTTCTTAAAAATAACATTCTAATTGTAATAGCAGCTATTGCAAGTATTACAAATAATAAATATGAGTATGGAGACTTTATAAAATAAGTTAAATACTCTCCTTTTACAAATAACTTTCTTTGTATAAATGCAATTCCTATATAAAATGCTATAAAGGATATTACTATTACTGCTATCAATAGGATGTAAAATATAAAGGATACTATATGCCTTAGTAGATCTACTGGAGCACTGTATTTTTTATTGTACACTTTTAAATAATTTCTAATATTATAAACAACTAAAGTAAGCCCAAGTATAACAAAAACTATGTTAAGCACTATATTTTCATAATTTTTATCACATATGTTTATAAATAGCCAAAGTACTGGCCCCAAAGCTATAAGTATAGATGAGAATAGTCCATATTTAATATACTTTTCATCTTTCATGTATATATCTCCTTAAATTTCTATATTTTTAATTAATTTATATAGTTATATTGCATATAAAAAATATAATTAACTTATAATACTAATACGTATAATTATATATATTTAATTATATACAAATAAAGGAAAAATGAAAGTAAAGAACAATATTTATAATGGATTTCTTATAACATTGTTTAAAAATTAAGCAAGAGAGCTATTTTATAGCTCTCTATATGTCTAGGTTAATATAATTTTTAATAGAAGAAAATTTATTTAGTATCTATTAGTTTATATTGTAAGTCATTCAAAGTTTAATATTTTACTCTAATTATAATACCAAACTAATTTCGAACTTCAATTTCCTGTCTCCTTATTACCTGCTTTATCTTTATTTCTCACTGGTACAAACTCTGAAGTAGTATCATTTGGATCAATATAAACATAATCTCCATTATTATCTTTTTTAAGACCTAAAGATGCCATTTTCTTTTTACTATTTTTATATTTTGTACTCATTAACTTCACCTCTTAAATGTTATCTGCATTATTTACTTTTTACATACATAAAATACATATAAGAAATTGAATAGTTTTATTTTAGAAGCTCTCTTTTAGTAAAAGGAGACATCATAAATCTCTTTGCTGACTTCATATTTGTAAGCCAAACTAAATGTGCATCTTGTTTTGTATTATTAAGAATTCTAGGAACAAAAAAATTAGCTACTGTTTCAGGTTCATCTGCAAGAGTATTAAAAACTTTTTTAAATTCGTGGTCTTGAGTAACAGATGATGTCTCCCCAGTAGGTGACTTTGTAATAAACTCAGTAAGCATCATTCCTGGTGATAACCTACCTACTTTTACCTCCGAATTCTTTAATTCCTTAGCTAATCCTTTGGTAAAATAAGTAAGCGCTCGTTTGGAAGTACCATATAAAATAGTTTGCTCAATAATCATGTCATTTGAGCCTAGCCCCTCCATATTCCAGATTTGACCATAACCTTGTTTGATCATATTTTCAGAGGCAATCCTAGAACCATACATAACTCCCTTGATATTTGTATCCACAACTGCATCAATATAATCATCAGGTGTATCCCAAAGAGATTCACGAGGACAATTCTGACCAGCATTATTAATCCATATATCTACACTTCCCCATTTATCAACTGATTTTATCCATAAGTTTTTAATATCTGATTTGTTTCTAACATTACAAGTAATGTATATATACTTGTCTTTAAATTTATTAAGCTTTTCTCTTGCATTATTAAACGATTCAGGTTTTGATCCAGAAATAGTTACATTACAGCCTAACTCTAAAAACTTCTTGGCCATTTCAAATCCCAACCCACGAGTACTTCCTGTTATTACTACATTTTTCATTTTAAGACCCCTTCACCCTTTTAGTTTATACATTTATATTCGTTAAACTTTTTAAAAATCCTTTGAATAATCTATCTTATAAAAGTTTTTTTCATTATACTTCTTAAATACTTTATATAAATCTTTTCCTTTTCACATATATTTTCTATTTTATACATATTTATTATATCCTTAACAAGCAATTTATTTTTTATTCTTTTAAAATATTCTACATTCTAAATAACATAATAGTTTAAAAGATAGTAACCTAAATCTTAATACCATTTCATAAGTAAAAAAACATTACTCAGCTATAATATTAAAAGAATTTAACACTTAAAAATAGAACCTTTATAAATAACTCTTTTCTCAAAGTGTCTATTATATAGGTTCTATTTTAGAAATTACTCTATGTATTTATTAATCAAATCTATCTATCTTAAAAAGTTCTAAATCTTTATCTACTTCTCCTAAGTATAATTTACTTAGCATAATTCCACCTAAAATAGCAAATAAAATTCCATTTGCACCATAGCCTAAACAATACCACAATTTAGGATTTTTAGGGTCTTTACCTAAAAATCCTAAATTATCTGGCGTAGATGCAAAAGCCCCACAGTATTTATATTCTATTTCTATATCTAATTGGGGAAATAAATTTTTAAGTCTTTGTTCTAATTTTTCATAACTTTTATTACATAGCTCTTCATTAAATATATCTGGCAAAAAATTTATATCTTCTCCTCCAATTATTATTCTATTATCATCTGTGGTTCTTAAGTAATTATAAGGATCTTCATTGTCTCTAATAACTGTATTCTTATAAATATCTTCTATGTTGTTTAGTGGCTTTGTTGCAATATTAAAGGTTGTAGTTTTAATACCAAGGTTTCTTTTTGTAAAAAGAGTTGTATTATATCCCGTAGCCACAATAAGTATTTTTCCTTTAACTTTATGACCATAAACTGTTTCTGCTATTACTCCATCTTCATTGTATTGAATTTTTATAACTTCAGTATTTTCATATACCTTTAAACCCTTTTTAGTACTTACATCTAGCAAGGCATGAGTATATTTATAAGGATCGAAGTGTGCTCCTCCAGCCTTACTTGAAACACCAGCTTTTACATCTAAAGAAAATGGATTATTCTCTTTATTAATAAATTCTACATCTAATCCACCCTCTTTTCTGATTTCATATTCTTCTTCCATTTCTTTTATTTCTAAATTCTTTGCTGTATATAAAAAACTATCTACTCTTTTAAAATCACAGGCATTACCATATTCATTAATGAACTCTTCAATTTCATTTAATGCCTTTAACCCTAACTTATAAGATTTTATAACATTATCAATAGATGTATAAGATTTTAACTCCAGAGCATTACTATCTAATTCATATTGAAGAAGAGATGTTGTTATACTAGTGCTTCCATGAGCTATTCTAGACTTTTCTAAAATTACTGCATTAATATTATTTTTAGTAAAATAATATCCTAAAATAGCTCCTGTTACTCCTCCTCCTACTATTATTACGTCTGTATTTATGTCTTCAGTTAAATAATCATATTGCTTAGTTACTTTGTTTATTCTAGTAAAAATACAATCTCCTTGTACATATTGAATATCTATAATAATCCCCTGCCTTCTTATCATAATCAATTTATATATTTGTTTATATTTGATATTTATTATTTCAAACATTATTATTTTTTTAAATTTCTCTTTATTTATACATTGGTAGCTTTATATTCTCATAAAAAAATTAAGCGATTATACAGGTTAACTTTTAAAAATTCTATTAATTAATAGAATTCTAGAATAACTTGTAATTTATAATATTTTCTACTAAAAATCAAATACTATTATTAGGAGGTGAAGATTTGAGAGCAATAAAAGTTAGAATAAAAGACAAACATATAATTAGTTATTTAAAAGATAAAATTCTTATTACTCAACATCTTGAAAATATGATGATAATTTTAATTAATCAAGATTTAAATCAAAATAATGGTAACAACTTTAAATTTTTAACCAACGGAAGAGTTATGAGAGCCGTATTCACAAATAGTAGTGGTGGCAAATTGAAAAAAGATGTGGATTATATTAAAAACTATTATAAAAATAATTCTCTAATGAATGATATAATAGATGTTACTAAGGAATTAAAAATCCATAACATTGTTGAACAAATTAAAAATATAAGAAAGAATTATATATCTACTTATACCAAATCACAAATGGGTGATTTCAAAGCAAATAAACCATCTACCAAATCATTAGCTCTTGCAAATCATATAACATTATATATGGATGGTTATAAATCTATGACATTTAAAAGGAAAAATATAATAGGCCTAAATTTAAATGATAAAATGATTTATACTCATGTAAAGCATGAGCCCTTATTGAGAATAGTAAAAGATTTAAATAATATAAAAAATATTAACTTGAACTATTCAAATGGTTATATTTATATGATAATAAATTATACCCATCCTAAAATACATATTATTCCTGCTGAAAAAGTAAAATATGCTGGATTAGATATTGGAATTAAAAATTTAGCCTCAATATATGTGCACGATAACACGACTAAATCATTAATAATTAGTGGAAAAAAATTTATTAGCTATAATTCTAGCTTTAATAAACTAATTTCAAAATTAGATAAGGATATTAATGAACTTGAAAAGACTAGCAACTTCGAAAAAGTTAACTATTTAAATTATTATAAAAAATTTCTTTATGAAAAAAAATATAATTTCTTTTTTTCAGAATTTCATAAACTCTCAAAATACATATTAATATATTTAAAAGATAACGATGTAACACATTTAGTATTATCAAAAACAATAAACGAATTAAAAAACAATGGTAAATGTAAAATATCAAAAAATATAAAGAACCATTTTCTTCAAATACCTATAATAAAATTAATAAATGATATTTGTTTAAAAGCTCCAAGTTTTAATATAAACGTAATAGAAATTGATGAATCATATACATCTAAGACTTCGTGTTTAAGTGGTGACATTTTCGAAGTAAAATCAAAAGCCTTTAACAATTCAATCTCAACTGATGTTTTCGGAGGAAGACGAGTTAAAAGAGGATTGTTTAAAGACTATAAATACAATAAAATAATAAATGCTGATTTAAATGCAGCCTTTAATATTTGTAAGTATGGTAGCTTTGAAATAAATAATTTTGAAAATATTAAAATTCATTACTATAAATTATGTAATCCCATAAAAATATATACGATGGCAATCTAATATTAGTAGCTTAATCGAATAAAAGGATTTTTCCTAACGTAAAATGTTTACGGCGAGGGGTCAAAGCAAAAATTAAATATTTCAGCCAAACCCTACTTATTAATAATTTTAAATACTTATTATTTTTACATAGAAATTTATGAATAATATATTATTTAAAAGTTATACTATTAGTATCTAATTAAATATATAAAAAAGCCGTGAATTTCTTCACGGCTTATTATGGTGGAGGCGAGGGGTATCGAACCCCTGTCCGAAAGCAGACCAGCCTGACTTTCTACGAGCGTAGTTTGTGACTAAAATTTCGGTCCTTAGTTTGCTCACAAACAAACTCCTAATTCCCTAGCTTCATGAATACCCCTTTAGCTCAAAGCTTTGCTAAACTTCGTTTCCCACTTCAATGACACCAGTGATCCAGAGCGTGGGCACCCTGGGCTGATGAACAGCTATATTAAGCTGCTAATGCAAAATTGTCTTCTGCGTTTATCTTTAATGCATACTTTATTATCGAGGTGACATGCTTGCCTCGGCCCGCTTATCAAACCCATCTTACCCCCGTCGAAGCCAAAACGCCCCCATGTTAGGTAAATTAGTTTAACGCGAAATATTCAATTTTGACTATGTGTAAATTATATATTATATAATTTACTGTGTCAACTTAGATTAAATCCTTGATTCCCATGATTTTCTTATAATCTAAAGTTAACTTTATATAATGTATAACTTTTATATACTTATATTATAATACTTTATATTTATTTTAAAGTTAATCTTATTAGCATTTTGGGAAAAAGCTTCTTATATTTCTATTTTTATAGTTAACTTAATAGTAAAAACAAGAAAAAGCTATTGCACTAATTGAGCTTAATCTGTTAATGCAATAGCTTACTTCTATTAATTGTTATTCTTTGAAGAATTCTTATTTTCTGTTTTATTTAAATTTTCTTTATTATTTTCTGTTTTATTAACTTCACTTTTATTTGAGTTATTAGTTTTTTCATTATTTTCTTTTATATTATCTTTATTTGCTGCATTGTTTGTTTTTTCTTCATTTTTTTCTAAGTTTACATTGTTATCTTTATTTGAAGAGTTCTCATTATTCTTTTGATTTTCTTTGTTAGTGTTTCCATTATCATTAGAGTTTATTGACTCTTTTGTCTCTTCTAAATTTTGATTTTCTTCAGTTTCTGTTTTGCTATTTTCTATCTTACTTTCCTCTTTTGCTTCAACTCTTTGTTCTTTTATTTTTTTCATAATATCTTTAACTGATGAGTTTGCATAATCATCTAAGTTAGCTTCTGGTAATACTGCTTGAAGCTTTTGAATTAAATTTACTTTTCCAGGTGATATTCCTAATCTTTCAGCTTCATCAAATCTTTCCTTATTAATATTTTCTTTTATTATTTCAGTGTTTTCTATTTCTTCTTCTTTTAAGCCTTCGTCTACACCATTTTCTGCTTCCTCTAATATCTCATCACTAGTTGAAGCAAGCATAACTGCGTTTTCATCATCTTTAGCTATGTAGCCATTGTCTACTGCTGATTCTACCAATAACTTAATAGCTTCTTTAACATTTTTATTCTTTATCTTTAACTCTTTACTTATAGTTTCTCCATCTGAATTTAATGCTTCTGCCTTTATTACTTTATCATATCTATTAGTAGTTAGTTTTACACTTGGATTTATATCTAGTGTTAAATAATCCTTTGGAGCTGCATAAGAGTATCCATATCCCCCTACTCCAGCTAATAATACACATGTCATTGCAAATACTATACCTTTTTTCATAGCTAATCCCTCATTTCTTTCATATTCATCGCCAACTTTTAAATTCAATTTATTTTTAATTTTCTTAAATCTACCTTTATTATCAAGAACAATCATATTATTATCATTTATTTCTACCACTAAGGCTTTTTTCATATCAAACCTCCAAATTTATATATTCTTTTATATATTGATAATCGCCTAAAAGTATTATCAGTACTGATATTATATATTTTCGTGATCTCTCTATTGTTTTTCGGGGTACACTAGTATTTTTTTGAATTTTTAATATTGGAATTTTATTATTTAGATATATTTCTTCAATAATCTCCCCATCTTTTATTATGTAATTAATTATTTCATTATATTGTTTTCTAGTAGATTTCCATTTAGGAGAAGCTTTTATTAACTCTTTAAAAGTTATGTTATATTTTGATAGTTCATCAATTAAATTTTCTATTTCAAGTTTCCTTAAATATGAAACATCTTGCCTCTGATAACTTTCTATAGACTTACTTAGTAAAAATTTATCTTTATTATCTTCATCTTCTTCTAAGGATTTTTCATTTGATACTTTTTTATTTTTTCTATAATAATCTATTAATCTAAATTTTATAACTCTTTGGGCATATGAAAAGAAATTTCCTTTATTTATGTCATAACTTTTTATAGATTCAAAAAAAGCCATAAGAGCTATGCTATACTCATCATCATTATCTGTATCTATGTACCTATTTAGTGACTTATTACAATAAGCTATAATAAACGGTTTATAATTATCTATAAAAATATTTATTTTCTCTTTATCATTTTTAATCATCATAATTTCTTCATTTATATTTTCTAACATAACTCACCTCTTTTAATAAAATTCGTATGATTGAATGCCTTTTTTAAGGTAACTAGAAAAATATTTATCTTATTGTATTATTATTTAATTTATAAACAATATACTTTTAAATATAAAAAATAAACCAGATATTATCTGGTTTATTTTCATACTATTAAAAATCCCACTGTCCTGGCAGTTTTAACTTCTGCATATAAGGAAATTTCTTGTCAAATTCTTCTACTTTTTCTTCGATTAACTCTTCAAATACTTTAGATTCATAAAACCTTCCATGTACATCCTTAAGTCCATTTGGCACAAGTTCAATTGCCATAAATGCAGGAAAGTTTTTAGAATCTTTGGTAGTTATTCCAAAGTTATCACAAGTTTTAAAACCATACCTTGGATAATATTCTGGTTCCCCGTATATTATAATTGCCCTATGTCCATCTTTCTTTGCTAACTCCATAGTTGTTTCTAATAAAGCTTTGCCTATACCTTTATTTTGATAACTTGGCTCTACACATAAAGGGCCAAAGGTTAAAACCTCGGTGCTATCTGTTTCATTTATAACATAAGATTTTGTGTACATTATTGTTCCAACAATTTCTCCATTAAGTTCAGCTACCCTACTTAAATCCTCAATATAATCATCACTTTTCCTGAGAATATTAACTAAATAATGCTCACTACATCCAGGTACATGTAAATTCCAAAAAGCCTTCTTAGTCATATATTCAACATTAAAATAATCCTCTTCTCTTTCTCTTCTAATTATTAAATTCTCCAAATCATCATCCCATTTTTTCAAATTCATTTTATTATATTATTGTCCATTTAAATCCTCAATTATTAATTTACTTCTATATTTTCTTAACAATTGCATTCATCTTTAAGTAATACATATTCATAAGTATCTTTCCAAATTAGATTACCATCTTCATCAGATAAATATCATACAAATCCTCACCATCAGTTTCCCTAAAACCTCGTATTAATAAATGCTCTGTTACTAAATCCTTCAAAATTCCTATGCCATAACTCCAACTGTGAACCGTGCCTTGTGCACTGTGAACTATAAACCTGTTACCTGTTACCTGTTACCTAACCCAACTGTGAATTGTGCACTGTCAACTGTCAACTAACCCAAGTCTGCTGGATAAACAACTCCAATTTGTTTTCTTGCTTCTTCAATAACTTCAATTGTATTTCTTGAAACTTCTAAAGAATTTATCTTAGATTCTCTTTCTTTATTTTTAATCAAGTTAGCGAATTCTTCTACTTCATAACACATATTTGCTTCTTTATGTTCTAGTGTTAAATCTTCTTCTCTGCCATCTCTATATATTATTTTTACATTTTCAAAGGTATTGATTTTATTTATTATAATGCTGCCCTCTTCTCCTTGAATTTCTGATGGGAGATATGAATTGCTTATTTTAGAGTATATAACAACTCCTTCCATATCATCATATCCAAAGACTACACTACCTTCTCCATCTACTCCAGTTTCTAGCATTATTCCATTTGCTTTTACTGTATTTGGCTTACCAAAAAGATTCACCATTGGTGCTATACAATAAACTCCTATATCCATAATAGCTCCATTTGATAATTCTTTCTTAAAAGCATTTAAAACTTCTCCAGCCTTATATTTATCATATCTTGAAGAGTATTGGCAGTAGCTTGCAAAATACTTTCTAACTTTACCAATCTTATGAAGATTATCTTTTATAACTCTAAAGTTTGGTAGTAATGTTGTTTTCATAGCTTCCATTAAAACAACATCATTTTCCTTTGCTGCTTTTATCATTTCATCAACTTCTTTAGTATTTGATGCAAAAGCTTTTTCCCCTAAAACATGCTTTTTATGCTTTAAAAACAATATAGCTTGCTTAGCATGCATTGAATTAGGTGAAGCTATATATACTGCATCTATTAGATCACTCTTAGCCATTTCCTCTAAGTCTGTAAATATATTTTTTATATCAAATTTATTTGCAAACTCTTTTGCCTTCTCCTCTGTTCTTGAATAAACAGCAGATATATTTACTCCTTCAACTTCTCTAGCTCCAGCTATTAACCACTCAGTTATAAAATTAGTTCCTATAACACCAATATTAATCATAAATTATCCCTCCAACTCATTAGTAACCGTTTTTATTTTTATTATATCCTATATTGTTATCATTATCTATTAACACTTTAACACTATTTTTGCAATTTTTAATTTTTTAAAATATTTATCCATTTTATGCACATACTACTATTATTAATTTATATTTAATTGTTAATGGTTATTTGTTAATTAGAATATGGAGGTTTTTATATGAAAAACATCTTTAAGGATTTAGAAAAGAAAAAAGTATTAATTGCAATAAGCTATGCTTTATTTTCAATTTTTCTTGTAGGTAATTTTATTTTCTTTATTTCTAAGACCTCAACTTCATCTTTTGTGCCTTCTGTTTTTTTTAGCGAAGGTTATGATAATGAACCAATTGCAAATGTTGGTACTTTTATAACTGATGCTGATGAAAATGTTGAAAGTTCAATTATTTCATTTTTAAATGATTTATATGATACTAGAAATGAATCTTTTACAACTGGTAATGTTGAGGAGCTTTATAAATTTTATGATACTTCTCAAACTTTTAGCTGCTATTCTTTAAATCATGAATTCAAAAGAATTGCTTATTTAAGAGATTGGGCTAATGAAAGGGATGTAACCTTTAAAAATATAGAATCTATACCTAAAATTAAAGCATTAAAAATTAAAGACAATACTTATAATTTAACTTTAAGTGAAGAATATAAATTTGATTACATATATAATAATGTGCCTGAAAAAGTTAATAGTTTTGGGGTTTCTTTGATTCATACTTTAGAATTAAAAGAATTTGGAAAGTCCTTTATCGTAACTAAGGATTATTATCAAGATTGTTTTGAAAGTGGTCTTGAAGGTTATAACTTTAATTTAACTGAAAAAAATATTCCTTTAACTAAATTTAAAACATATAATTTAAATTTCAATATTGATGATAGTACTGAATATAGTGGAATTTATAATCGAAAGGCTGCTGTGGACTATGCTAATAAGTATTCTGGAGTATCTCTTTCTACTAATTTAAATAATACTTATAATTCAAATTACTATACTTATGTTGCTGGATCAGGAAATTCAACTAATTTTATCTCTCAATGTTTAGCTGATAATATTGAGGGGGGTGGGCTTTCTCAGGATAAAGACTGGTCTTATAAATATACTGTATCAAAAGGTGTAATGGCTAGTGATACTTGGGTTAATTCTGAAAAGCTTTTAGATTATCTTTTATCTAGTAATAAGGCTTTTGTATCTTTTTCTGGTACTTTTGATGAAATACTAGAAAATATGTCTAGCTCAAATGATAAAATTAAGATTGGTGACTTAATAATGTATAAGTATGGTGATTATATAGAACATAGCGCTATAATTACAGGATTTGATAACTTTGGATATCCCTTAGTAAATTCAAATTCTATTGATAAATATAAGATTCCTTTTGATTTAGGTTGGAAAAACTCCTCCTGTGAATTTTATGTAGTTTCCTTAAGATAAACATCTCTAAAGAGAAAATGAGCTATAATTACATTATTGTTCTTATAGCTTATTTTCCTTTTTAACTTCTTCGCTTCTTAATAACTAAATAAAAAATAATTAACTAAATGGTCTGATATGACTTTAATTTTAATAATAAATTTATTAATTTCTTAAATTATTGCCTAACTTTTATGTTATACGCTTATATTTTCTTGCTTAAGCAAATCTTGAAGTGTATATTGTGAAAATTCATTTAAAAAAGCACTTAATGAATTTTGCATTATTCCTTTTAGTTTGCAACCTGAATTTATAAATGGACAGCAATCATCTTTATTGAAGCATTGTGCAATATTTAGATTGTCTTCTGTTACAAGAATAACTTCCCCTAAGTTGATATTTTGTGGATCTAGCCCCAGCTTTAATCCCCCTGTTCTTCCTTTCATAGATATTATCAAGTCTGTCTTTGCAAGCTTATGAATAATCTTTTTTAAATGATGTTCTGAAATTTCTAGCTTTTTTGCTAACTCTTCTACTGTGCATAGCTTGTCTCTGTTTTCTGCTAAATATACTAATGCCCTAAATGAGTAATCAGTAAATTTTGATAAGTACATGGAAAATCCCCCTCTTTCGTATATAAGTGGCGCTTATCCTTTAAGTATATATTCCATTCATTTTGTTGTGTTTCTCAAATAAGTCTATTTAGTATTTAATATATGAATATAAATTGAAACATATATCATAAAGTAAGCATGAATATTTATTCGTAAACTTAAACAAATTATTTTTTTCAGCTAAGGTAAATCAACTAGTTTAACCTTTACATATTAAATATTCACTATGTATAAAAATTTAATTGTTTTGATTATACTATAAAGTAACATTAAATTACTAAAAGATATAAAAAATATTTACAAATTCTTAACATTTAACTATTTATTTAAGTATTTAGTTATTAAGTTCATATTTAAGTATACTAAAAAGAGTTATTCCTAGCAACTTATATTAATAAGTATTATGCTAGAAATAACTTCTTTGTCAATTATTTTTCATTTAAATATTCATCTATAGCTTCTGCCGCTTTTTTTCCAGCTCCCATTGCTAAAATAACAGTTGCTGCTCCTGTAACAGCATCTCCTCCAGCATAAACTCCTTCTTTTGTTGTAAGTCCAGCTTCATCTGCAATTATACATTTCCACTTATTAGTTTCAAGTCCTTTTGTTGTTGAAGATATAAGCGGATTTGGTGAAGTTCCAAGAGACATTATAACTGTATCAACATCCATAATATATTCTGAACCTTCTTTAACTACTGGCTTTCTTCTTCCTGATTCATCTGGCTCTCCAAGCTCCATTTCAACACATCTCATGCCTTTAACCCAACCATTTTCATCTACTAAAATTTCTGTTGGATTAGTTAATACATCAAAAATTACGCCTTCTTCTTTAGCATGATGTACTTCTTCAACTCTTGCTGGAAGTTCAGATTCACTTCTTCTATATACTATATGTGATTCTGACCCCAATCTTAAAGCAGTTCTTGCAGCATCCATAGCAACATTTCCGCCACCTACTATTGCTACTTTTTTACCTATTTTAACTGGTGTATGATATTCTTCTTTAAATGCCTTCATTAAATTTACTCTTGTTAAAAATTCATTTGCTGATAAAACTCCATTTGCATTTTCACCTGGTATTCCCATAAATTTAGGAAGTCCAGCTCCTGAACCTATAAATACTGCTTCAAAGCCTTCTTCTTCAATAAGCTCATCTATAGTGATAGTTCTGCCTATTATAACATTAGTTTCTATTTTTACACCTAATTTTTTTATGTTTTCAATTTCTGGTCTAACCACATCATCCTTAGGTAATCTAAATTCAGGAATTCCATAAACTAAAACTCCACCTGGTTCATGCAGTGCTTCAAATATAGTCACATCATATCCTCTTTTAGCCAAATCACCTGCACAAGTTAAGCCCGCTGGTCCACTTCCTATAACTGCAACCTTTTTTTCTTTAGATTCTTCTGTTTCTGCAAGCTCTATATTATTTTTTCTTGACCAATCTGCTATAAATCTTTCTAGTTTACCAATAGAAACTGGCTCACCCTTAATTCCTAATACACATTTACCTTCACATTGACTTTCTTGTGGGCAGACTCTTCCGCAAACTGCTGGTAATGCACTGTATTTTGCTACTTCTTTAGCTGCGTTTTCAAATTCTTCTTTCTTTATATATGATATAAAGCCTGGAATATTTATTGATACTGGGCATCCATCTACACATTTTGGATTTTTACAATTTAAACATCTATTTGCTTCTCTTACAGCTTCTTCATCTAAATACCCTAAGCATACTTCTTCAAAGTTTTTTGCTCTAACTTCTGGAGCTTGTTCTGAAACAGGTACTTTTTTCATTCTATCTTGTATATTCATAATTATTCCACCTTGCATCCACAACCGCCATGATTATGAGTGTCCCCTTCCTCAATTTTTAACTGAGCTCTTCCTTCCTCAGACTTATACATAGTTTGTCTTCTCATTGACTCATCAAAATCAACTAAGTGTCCATCAAATTCTGGTCCATCTACACAAGCAAACTTTACTTTTCCTCCTACAGTAACTCTACATGCTCCACACATTCCTGTTCCGTCTACCATAATTGGATTTAAGCTTACTGTTGTTGGTATATTTAATTCTTTAGTTAGTAAACTCATAAATTTCATCATTATCATAGGTCCAATTACTATTGCATGATCATATTTATTTTTCTTTTCTTCAACCAAATATTTTAAACAATCTGTAACTCTACCATTAAAACCATATGTTCCATCATCAGTTGATATATATAAATTACCTGCTACATTCTTCATTTCATCTTCTAATATTAGCAAGTCTTTAGTTCTACTACCTACTATTACGTCGCAATCAATACCATTTTCATGCATCCATTTAACTTGTGGATATACCGGTGCTGCCCCCACACCACCAGCAATAAATATTATGTTCTTATTTTTAAGATCTTCTAAATTTTCATGTATAAATTCACTAGGTTGTCCTAAAGGTCCAACAAAATCAGCAACATAATCTCCTTCTTCAAAATTAGCTAATTCCTTTGTTCCTCTTCCTACTGCTTGAAATACTATAGTTACAGTTCCTTCTAATCTGTTATAATCTGCTATAGTTAAAGGTATTCTTTCACCTTTATCATCATTTTTTATTATTATAAATTGACCTGGTTTAGCAGATTTGGCAACCCTTGGCGCTTCTATATCCATAAGATATATATTGTCTGTGAGTTCTCTTTTCTTAACTATTTTATACATGTTTGTACCCCCCTGACTTATTTTTCCTAATAATATAATCTTATCATTTTTTAAATATTCATACAATTAATTACTGTAAATATTATTATATATTACTAAATACTTTAAACTTTTGATTATTTATACTATAAATAAAAACCTTAAATTAAGGTTACCTCAAAAAGAAGAAACTTCTGTTTAAGATAACCTTAAAATTCAATTTATTATATACTATAAAATTTAACCTATTTTAGAAATTAACTTTAGTTCCATAATATGTGCATTCAAATAGTTTTTCCATTGTTGCATCGTCAATTTCTCTTGGGTTAGATCCTGTACATGCATCTAAAACTGCATTATGAGAAATAAATTGTAGATTTGCTTTAAAGTCTTCTTCTGTTACTCCGTATTCTTTAACTGTATGTGGAATATTTAATTCTGTATTTAAATTGTTTATCATTTCTATTAATGAATCTGTTAGTTCTGCATCTGTTTTGCCTTCTAATTTTAACATTTTAGCTATATCTGCATATCTATTTTCACATTTAGCTCTGTTATATTGAATTACATATGGTAAGAATATTGCATTTGCACATCCATGAGGAATATGGAATACTGCACCTGTTTTATGAGCCATTGAGTGAACTATTCCAAGTAAAGCATTAGAGAATGCCATTCCTGCTAAACATTGAGCTTCATGCATTAAATTTCTAGCTTCTTTATCACCTTTATAAGATTCAACTAAGCTTTCTTTAACCATTTCTATAGCCTTCATAGCTAATGGATCTGAGAAATTAGATCTAAGTGATGCAGTATATGCTTCTATAGCATGAGTTAATGCATCCATTCCAGTATGTGCTACTAATTTTGCTGGCATAGTTTGTGCTAAATCTGGATCTACTATGGCAATGTCTGGAGTTATGTTAAAATCTGCTAGAGGATATTTAATTTTTGCTTTATAATCTGTTATAACTGAGAAAGCTGTTACTTCTGTAGCTGTACCACTTGTTGATGGAATTGCTACAAATTTAGCTTTTTGTCTAAGTTCAGGTAATCCAAATGGAACAACTGCTTGCTCAAATGTAAAGTCAGGATATTCATAGAAAATCCACATTGCTTTAGCTGCATCTATTGGTGAACCACCACCCATAGCAACTATCCAATCTGGTTCAAACTTTCTCATAGCTTCTGCACCACTCATAACAGTTTCAACTGATGGATCTGGTTCCACGCCTTCAAAAAGTTCAACTTCCATTCCTGCTTCTTTTAAATAACTTTCAACTTTATCTAAGAATCCAAAGCGCTTCATTGAGCCTCCACCAACTACAACCATCGCTTTCTTTCCCTTTAATGTCTTTAATACTTCTAAGGAACCTTCTCCATGATATAAATCTCTTGGTAATGTAAAACGTGCCATAATAAAAACCTCCTAAAATATATATAATTTATTTCTTACTTATTTACACTTAATATAATAGCAATACTCATGCCAAAAGTTTTTTATTTAACAATATTGTTAAATTATTGACTTTCCCTAAGATATATTTTTTCTGCAAAAATAAATATGTCCTAAAATAAAACAACTTTCAAAATGAAATCGTTCTATTTTAGGACACTGTCCTGTTATAATACAGTTGGCTAGTTCACAGTGCACAATTCACAGTTTAGGATAAAACTACTGTGTAGTTTTTAAAATTTAGTTTCTTTTAACTATTTTAAAGTTATTAAAAAATTTCTTAATTCAGCTCTGCTGAATTATTTCAATAACTGTGAACTGTGAATTGTGAACCGTGAACTAAAATAAATTGTGAAGCAATTTATTTGACGTCAATATTATATTTTTTTATTTTAAGGTAAAGTGTATTTCTACTTATTCCTAAAACTTTTGCTGTCTTTGTCATATTGTGCTTGTTACTCTCTATTGCATTTATTATTGTTCTTTTTTCTATTTCTTCTAAATTAAATGATTTTTCCTTTATATTTTCTTCTAAGATTTCTTTATTATCTATAGTTAAGTTTGTACTTACTTTTTCTTCGTATTCATCTATTATATCTACTGAAAGTTCTCCATTTAAGTTAACTATATTTTCTATGGAATTTTCTAATTGTCTTATATTACCTGGCCAATTATATCCAAGTAACTTATTGTATAACTCATTACTTATTACAGGAATATCTTTATCTAATTTTATTGATTTCATATTAAGGAAGTATTCAATAAGCTTTGTTATATCTCCTTTTCGTTCTTTTAAAGGCGGTAGTTTTATTGGAATTACACATAATCTATAATATAAATCTTCCCTAAATTTTCCTCTTTTAACTTCTTTTTTTAAATCCTTATTTGTTGCTGCTATCACTCTCATATCTACAGATATTTCTTTGCCTCCTCCAAGTCTAGTTACTCTTCCCTCTTGAAGTACTCTAAGTAGCTTAACTTGCATATCAAGTGGCATTTCTCCTATTTCATCTAAAAATAAGGTTCCTCCATTTGCAAGTTCAATTTTTCCTATCCTTCCACCCTTTTTACCACCAGTAAAAGTTCCATCTTCATATCCAAAGAGCTCACTTTCAATTATATTGGCTGGTATAGCTCCACAATTTATAGCTATAAATTTATTATTTTTTCTTAAACTATAATTATGAATTGATTGTGCTAAAACTTCTTTTCCTGTTCCACTTTCTCCTTGTATTAAAACTGTTGATGGACTATTAGCTATAATCTTACAATTTGTTATTACATTTTTAATTGCATCACTTTCTCCTATAATATCATTAAATGTAAAAAATGCACCTGTAAAATTATTACCTTTATTTTCTTCCTTTAGCCTAGTTAAGGTTGCTACAATTCCTATTATTTTTTCATTATGTTTAATTCCTTTAAATATAACTTCTGTTTTATATTTACTAGCATGACTTAATTTTATTTCCTTTGTTATAGGTTTGTTGTTTTTTGATATTTTATCAACTACATTTTGAAAATTCGGTATTATGTGATTTATATCTTCATTTATTAAATTATGATTTCTCTTATCTAAAATATTTAAGCCAAGTTCATTTATATTTATGATTTTTCCATGAGTATCAACAATCATTATACCTTTGTCCACATTTTCTATGACAGTTTTCATATAATTGTAAGTTTGATTTAATATATAATTTGCTTTAATTCTATATAATTCATTTTCTATTGCTGTTACTCCAAAAATAACTAATCCTAAAGTGTGTGGATGTTTCATATTACTTTTTCCTGTTAAATTTAATGTACCTATTATTTCACCTTTACTATTATGGATAGGTGCTGCAGAGCATGTTAAACTTTGAAATATATTAACATAATGCTCTTTTGCTGTTATTTGAATACATCTATTTTCTTTTATGGCTGTTCCCATTGCATTGGTTCCAATATTTTTTTCATCCATATAAGCTCCAATTTTTAAGTTTAGCTTACCTAATTCATCTTTTATTTCATTGGCTCCCTTAATATAAAGAATACATCCATTATTATCTGTTAAAATTATTATAAAATCTCTATCTTCAACAGATTCAACTACCATGTCTATATAAGGCTTTGATATTTCTATTAATTCTTTATTTAATTCTAATGCTTTCCTAAGTTCATCTCCATGCAATATCATCTTTGAATGATTACTATCTTTTTCAATACCATAATCTTCACTTCTTTTATGAGAATTCTCAATCAATAAACTCTTATTATACATACCCATACCCCTTAGCCTTTTTTATATTAATATTTATGTCTGTTTATGCCTATAATATAAGTTTACTATTAGATTGATAATTTTTCTACAAATAAATAAAACTATAATCTATTTTTAAATTTATAGATTATAGTTTTATACATATAAGTTCACGTTATTGAACTATTAACTTTTCTTAAATACAATAAACTTCAAATAAGTTTAACTAATTTTAAATATTTATTGTTTTTATATAATTTTTAATTTTAATATCTTGTAGAATTCTTTAATTGTCTTTCTATATCTCTCTTATGAGCTTTTTCTAGCATAGAATCTCTCTTATCATAATTCTTTTTACCTCTACAAAGGCCAAGTGCAACCTTTACTTTACCATTTTTCAAATATAATGATAATGGCACTAAAGTAAAACCTTGTTGTGATACAAGCCCTGCAAATCTTGATATTTGTTCTTTATGAAGTAAAAGCTTTCTTTCTCTTAATGGATCTACATTAAAAATATTACCTTGTTCATAAGGACTTATGTGCATACCTTTTATAGTAATTTCACCATTTTCTACATCTGCATAAGATTCTTTTAAGTTACATTTTCCTGCTCTTATTGATTTAACTTCTGTACCAACTAAAGCTATCCCCGCTTCTATAGTTTCTTCCACAAAATAATCATGCCTAGCTTTTCTATTTTCAGCTAGCGTATTACTATTTTTCTTTCTTACCATACTCTCACCACTCATCTTATTTTTCTTTAAGTATAACAGAATTGATATAAATTGCGAAGCAATTTATTCAATTCACAGTTTACAGCTCTTCAGTGCTGTTATCTTCTTCTATTAATTCACTTTTCATTTCTTCTTTTACTTCTTGAATCTTTTCGCTAAGCTTTTCGCTAGGTATTATTTCTTGTTTAGGTTCTTCTTCTACTAAATCAAAGTAAACCTCTCTATTATCAATATCTACTCTAGTACATTTTACTTTAACCTCATCACCTAATCTGTATATCTTTTTAGTTCTTTCACCAATTAAACATAAATGAGCTTCATCGTAAATATAGTAATCGTCGTCTAAAGCTGTTATGTGAATTAATCCTTCTATAGTATTTGGAAGCTCTGCAAACAACCCAAAAGATGTAACAGATGATATAATTGCTGAGAATTCTTCTCCAATTCTTTCTTGCATGTATTCTGCTTTCTTTAAATCATCTACTTCTCTTTCTGCTTCTTGTGCTAATCTTTCCATTTCTGATGATTGTTTTGATGCTATTTCAACAATATTTGTTAATCTTCCAGCTCTCTTTTCATCTATTTTTCCATTTAATTGTTCCTTTATAATTCTATGAATTTGAAGATCTGGATATCTTCTTATTGGTGATGTAAAGTGACAATAGTACTTAGCTGCAAGACCAAAATGTCCTACACATTCTGGAGAATATTTGGCTTGCATCATTGAACGTAGTAAAAGTGTACTTACTACTGTTTCTTCTTTTTTGCCCTTTACTTTTTCTAATATATCTTGAAGAGCTCTTGGATGAGCCTCTTGACCCCATCTTACTACATAACCTAAATTATATACAAACTCTTTAAACTTTTCTAACTTTTCTTCATCTGGTTCCTCATGAATTCTATATACAAAAGGTAAATTAGTCCAGAACATATGCTCAGCTATTGTTTCATTACATACAAGCATAAATTCTTCTATTATTCTATTTGCAATTGCCCTGTCATAAGGTTTAATATCTATTGGCTTTCCTAAGTCATTTAAAATTATTTTTGACTCTTCAAAGTTAAAATCTATAGCTCCCCTCTTCATTCTTTTTTCACGAAGAATAATACATAATTCTTCCATAGCTTTAAAATCATCGACTAAATAATCATATCTTTTAATAAGATCTTCATCATTATTTTCTAAAATTTTTGTTACATCTGTATAAGTCATTCTTTCACTAGTTTTTATAACTGTTTCTTCTATTTCATGTTGAATAACTTTTCCACTCTTATCAATAACCATAAAGCAGCTCAAAGCTAATCTATCTACCTTAGGATTTAATGAACAAATACCATTTGATAATTTTCTAGGAAGCATTGGGATAACTCTATCTATCAAATATACTGAAGTTCCTCTTTTTAAAGCTTCTTTATCTAGAGGATTCTTTTCTCTTACATAATGAGTTACATCCGCAATATGAACTCCTAATCTAAATTTGCCATTATCAAGTCTTTCTATTGAAACAGCATCATCTAAATCTTTAGCATCTTCTCCATCTATTGTTACCATTCTTAAATTTCTAAGATCTTTTCTTCTTGCATATTCCTTATCTTCTATTTTTTCCTCAATATTTTCTGCATAGCTTAAAACCTTTTCCGGGAATTCTTCTGGTAGACCATATTTCTTAATTATTGTAAGAATATCTAGTCCTTTATCTCCCTTTTTACCTAAAACTTCTTTAACTATTCCTTCAGGACTTCTTCTTTTATCTCCCCATTTAACTATTTCACAGATTACTACATCTCCATCTTGTGCTCCATTTCTATCCTTTTTAGATACAAATATATCTTGATTTAATCTTGTATCTTCTGGAACTACAAAGCCAAAGTTTCTACTATCCTCATATACGCCTATAACTTTATTATTTGCTCTTTCTAGTACTTCTTGTACTTCACCTTCTCTTTTCTTACCATTTAAATCTTCTCTTGTTATTTGAACTAAAACTCTATCTCCATTCATTGCACCCTTCATAGATGAGCTAGGAATGAAAACATCCTTTTCTCCTTCTGTATCTGGCAATAAAAATCCAAAACCTTTTTGATGAACTTCTAATTTACCTGTAATTAATCCAAGTCTTTCTGGAACACCAAATTTATCCTTCTTAGTTCTAACTATTACCCCTTCTTTTTCCATTGATTTTAATACTTTTTTAAAAGATTTATATTCATCAGGATTTATATCAAATACAGAAACCAATTCTTGTATATCCATTGGTCTATATGCTTCTTCCCTCATAAAACTTAATAATGTTTGTTTAACTCCCATATATATTATTTCCTCCATACTATTTTTTAGTGCACAGTTCACAAGGCACAGTTCACAGTTATTAAAATAATTTAAGCAAAGCTGAATTAAAAAATCCATATATAAGCTATGAAAGAGTTTATATAATTTATTTTTTAAAACTACAAAATAGTTTTATATTCAACTGTGAACTGAGCAAAATTGCTTTACAACTTACCACACTTTATATTTTAACCAACTTACTTTTATATTACACAACTTAAAGGCATTTGCCTATTAAATTCACTAAATTCCCTTCAAATGTTTTATTTACCAATATATATTTAATCAAAAAAATAGACAATCAACAACCCACATTGCCAATTGCCCATTAACACTATAAATTATAAATTTATCTGTTGTTATTTGTATATTTATTCTACAAACAACCATTCTTCATAATTCAACCAACGTGAATTACTTTCTAAACTTTTTCACTCTTTCATTATTTCCTATAATTCAGTTCGCTTGAATTATCTTAGGCAGTATTCTGCCAGTACAGTTTGTAGTTCATAAATATTTAAACTACTATTAAATTGTTTTTCTATTGGAAGAGCCGTTCCCGAAATCCATATTTTTAATTCTGCATCTAAATCCAAATGTCCTGCTGTTTCAATACTAAAGTGGGTTATTGATTTGTAAGGAATTGAATGATATTCTGTTTTCTTTCCTGTCATACCTTGTTTATCAACTAAAAGTAACCTTTTATTAGTGAAGATAAACATATCTCTTACTAGTTTATAGGCTTTTTCTATAGTTTCTGTTGATGTTAATATTTTTTCATACTCTTTTCTTAAAGAACTTAAATCAACTTCTGATGCATTTCCCATTAGTCCATTGAATATACCCATAAAATCACTCCTAATTTTATAATATAAAAGAGCTACCAATTAACAGCAGCCCCTTCTTATAACATTATATTAAAGATAATGCTATTGTATTCACAGCAAATAAAGTCATAGTAATAATGGTTACTTTAATTAACATAGATTCCTTAGTTCTAGCCTTATTCTTTGAAAAGAAAGTTTCATTTTTACTTCCTTGAATTAATCCGCTTAATGCATCTGTTTTACTTGGTTGCAGTAATACTGATATTATAATTGCTATTCCTAGTATTGCTTCTAAAGCTAATAAAAAATTCTTCATAACTATACCTCCCATGGTAACTTAAAACGGTCGTATTTAGATAAGGATATCTTAACATATTAAATTCTATATTACAAGTGGATAATTACAAATTAATACCTTTATACAAAAATAAGGATAAGTTTTTTACTTATCCTTATTACTAATTTTTAATTACTTTTTAATATTGAAGAATGCTTTTCTTCCTCTGTATTCTGCTACATCGTCTAATTCTTCTTCAATTCTTATTAATTGGTTGTACTTAGCAACTCTTTCAGATCTTGCTGGAGCACCAGTTTTGATTTGACCAGCGTTAACAGCTACAACTAAATCAGCAATTGTAGTGTCTTCTGTTTCTCCTGATCTATGAGAAATAACTGCTGTATAACCAGCTCTGTTAGCCATTTCTATAGCATTTAGAGTTTCAGTTAAAGTACCGATTTGGTTTAATTTTATTAAAATTGAGTTACCAACGCCTAAGTCAATTCCTCTTTCTAATCTTTCAGTGTTTGTAACGAATAAATCATCACCAACTAATTGAACCTTCTTACCTAATCTTTCAGTTATTAGCTTCCAACCTTCCCAATCTTCTTCAGCCATACCATCTTCAATTGAAATAATTGGATATTTATTAACCCAGTTTTCTAAGAAATCAACCATTTCAGCTGCAGTTAAAGTTTTTCCTTCATGTTCTAATACATACTTTCCATCTTTGTAGTATTCTGATGAAGCAGCATCTATAGCTATAAACATATCCTCTCCAGCTTTGTAGCCAGCTTTAGTTATAGCTTCTATAATAACTTCAATAGCTTCTTCGTTTGACTTAAGGTTTGGAGCAAATCCACCTTCATCACCGATAGCTGTTGAATATCCTTTATCGTGTAAAGTCTTCTTTAATGTGTGGTAAACTTCAGCACACATCTTTAATGCATCGCTAAATGTCTTAGCTCCAACTGGCATAACCATGAATTCTTGTAAATCAACTGAATTATCAGCATGTGATCCACCATTGATTATGTTCATCATAGGTACTGGTAAAACTTTTGCATTTACTCCACCTACATATTGATATAATGGTAAATCTAATGATTTAGCAGCTGCATTAGCAACAGCAAGTGAAACACCTAATATAGCATTAGCACCTAATTTGGCTTTATTTGGAGTTCCATCTAGTTCAATAAGCATTTTATCTATATATGGTTGATCATATACGTTACATCCAATTAACTCTTCTGCAATTGTATCATTTACGTTTTGAACAGCCTTTAAAACACCTTTTCCTAAGTAATTATCTTTATCTCCATCTCTTAATTCAACTGCTTCATACATACCAGTTGATGCTCCTGATGGAACTGCTGCTCTACCTACAGTACCATCTTCTAAGTAAACTTCAACTTCTACTGTAGGGAAACATCTTGAGTCAAGAATTTGTCTTGCTACAACGTCTACTATTTCACAATAATTTTTCATTATTTTTTCCTCCTTTATTTTAAATGTAATTTGTTTTTTCCTATATCTATACCTTTATTATTATTTCATTCACCAATAAAATTATTCATTAATGTGATTTCGTATAGACCTTTATAGGACCAAATAACATTTTTTAGCAAATAATAATCATTATCACATTTTCAATATTATTATACCACTTTGTCCATATTTTTCAATATGTTTTTACTTATGTATACATTTAACTAGAAACTTTTTATAATTCCCCAAAGAATAAAAAATAACCTGTAAGATGAATTGTTTTATTTCAATTCATTTTATAGGTTATATCTCACTAAATAAAATATTTGTATAACTTTATTCTAAATCATTATTTTGAGCATATTGTTGAAATTTCTTTTCCCACTCATTAGCTACCTTCTTATTTATTTGCCTAATGTCTTCAATAAAGCTTTCTAGTACTCCAACTTTATAAAGTCCCTTCATAAGATGCCTTGGATAATTTACCTTTCTCTTATAGCATTGCTTTGGATCTATTACCATAACTTTATTATCATTTGTTATGTAAATATCTCTGCATCTAGCATCTAACTTAGTAAATTCAAGTTTTTTAAATTCCTCTATCAAATAATATAGATTCTCTGCGATTTCATAATTAAAACCTTTTTTCTTAATATAATGATCTAACCTATGTCCCTCAACCTTATCTCTTACTATATAGAACTTGCCTGTATTATATATCTTAGGAAAATACTTTGACCTACTTACTTTTTTAAGTATATCTCCTTCTTCCCTGCAACATTTTGCCTCTTGAAATATCTTTATTGCTTTATTATCAGGTAGTTCATAAACAATACCATTATGACCTTCACCAAGAAAAACAGCTTCCTTAAAAAGTTCTTCAGTTTCAGAATCAAAATCTGCTGAATAAGAATAAGTTCTAGCCATATAACTCTCCTATAAAAATGTTATTATTATATATTATTAGTTCATAATCATAATGATGACAAGTTTCTTGAATGAAATTTAATAGCATTATATTTAATTTATTTTTTTATATATTTTTTAATAATAGCCTTAACTAATATTACTGATAAAAATATAAAACTCCAATTTAAGAAAGCATCTCTATAAGCTGTTTTTGATAGTTCTCAAAAAAGACAGATATAATTCCAAATTTAATCATACCTATCCTTTTTTCTATTAATTACTATATCATTTTTTTTACAAAAACTCTCTCTTCTTTGCTTTTAATTAAAAATAACTGCTTCTGGTTTTATTGTATCTCCATAAGCTGGAACTAAAGTTTTTTCAAAAGCTTCCTTAAAGAATCCTTCTGAAGTAAGAGTATCTATTTCTTTGTTAACCCAATCTAAAAGTTCTGTATTTCCTTTTTTAACTGCAGGTGCTATCGCATCTTCATCTCCTAAGCTTGAAATAAAGGTTGTATATCCTTCATTTTCTCTAGCCCAAGCAAATAATAAAGTATTATCATGAGCTAAAGCTGCTCCTCTTCCATCTTTTAATGCTGCAAATGCTTCTGTATTTTGTTCAAATTTTACTAACTCTATATCAGGATAATTCTTTGCAAAATATGTTTCTGCAGTTGTTCCTTTATTTACTACTAATTTTTTACCCTTTAGGTCATCTACTGATTTTATCGGACTTCCATCTGGTGATACTACTCCTAATGAAACCTTCATATAAGGATTTGCAAAATCTACTTTTTCTTTTCTTTCTGGTGTTACTGTAAAGTTAGCTAGTATTATATCAACTTTATTTGATTGTAAATATTCAACCCTATTAGCTGCTTCAACTAATACAAATTCAACTTTATTTTCATCTCCCAATAAATCTTTAGCTATTCTTTTAGCTAAATAAACATCATATCCTTGATTGGCTCCTTTTTCATCTACGAAACCAAATGGTGGTTTATCACTAAATACCCCAATTCTTATTTTTCCTGCTGCTTTAATTTCATCAATTGCTGATTTGCTTTCTTCTGCTTTACTTCCACATCCAACTAATGCTCCTAATGCTAGTACTAAAGTTAATAATAATGATAATATTTTTTTCATTTTATTTGCCCCTTCCTTTTACTTTTCTTTATATAGATCAAATGAAGCTAAAAAGCTTTTTGCTCTTTCAGTTTTTGGATTTGAGAAAAATTCTTCTGGAGTTGATACCTCTACTATAGTACCTTCCTCCATAAAAACAATTTTATCTGCTACATGTTTTGCAAACTCTAATTCATGAGTAACAACAACCATTGTCATTCCATTTTGTGCTAATTCTAGTAACACTAAAAGTACTTCTCTAACCATTTCTGGATCTAATGCTGCTGTAACTTCATCAAAAAGCATCATTTCTGGATTCATACATAATGCCCTTACTATTGCTATCCTTTGTTTTTGCCCTCCTGAAAGTTCTCTTGGATATGCAAATTTTCTATTAAATAAACCTACTCTTTTTAGTAGTTCATCTGCTTGTTTTGTGACTTCTTCTTTATCTCTATTTTGTGCCTTAGTTGGTCCAAGTAGAATGTTGTTTATAACATTCATATGAGGAAATAATTCATAGCTTTGAAAAACCATTCCTATTGTGCCTCTTACTTTTTCAAATTCTACTTCCTTTCCTAAAATTCCATGTCCTTTTAAAGTTATTTCTCCTTCTTTTATATTTTCTAGTCCGTTTAAGCATCTTAAAAACGTACTTTTACCACAACCTGAAGGACCTAAAACAACTACGACTTCACCTTTTTTAACATCTAAATCTATTCCTTTTAATGCTTCTATTTCTCCATAACTCTTTTTTAAATTTCTAACTTTAAGCAATACTTCTTCCTTCATAAGATCCCCCTAATTTAATTTTTTCTCTAATGCCTTTGCTCCCAAGGATATTGGAAAACAAATTAAAAAATAAATTATCAGTAATAGTCCATAAATCCAAAATGATGCCATTGGCTCTGTTAAAACTGTTCTTTCTATAATTTGTTGTCCAACTTTAACTAAATCTACTGTTCCTATTAAAGTCATTAAAGTTGTAGTTTTAATCATTCTTGTGCTTAAATTTATAATTCCAGGTAAAACTCTTCTTATACTTATTGGAATTATTATATATCTATAGGTTTTTGCTTTATTTAATGAAAGTGCCATTGATGATTCATAATATATTTTAGGTATTGATGTAATTGCACCTCTCACTAAGTCTCCAATTTCTGCTGTTCCCCATAGTGTAAATACTATATATCCAACTATTACAGAATCTAGATGTATATCTAAAAGTGTTGGTACCCCAAAATAAAATATGAAGAGCCACACCATTATTGGAATTATTCTTATACTCTCTAGATAAATATTGCATATAATTTTTACTATCTTTTTTTTACTTGTCATAACTATTCCAAAAATTATTCCTAGAATTGTTGATAATACAACTGATACTACTGCAATATTTAAAGTTACTAGTAATCCTTCTATAAGTCTTTTTCCATTATCAAAATTAAAAATTATGTTATTGCCCAAACTCTCCATGTCTTAACCTCCTCTCTAGAATTCTACTTAGTATTGAAATAGGAAGTAATATTATAAGATAAAATATAACAACTAATATTAAGGCTTCAGTTGTTTTATAATACATTCCTATAACATCTTTAGTCACAAACATAAGCTCTGCAACTGCTATTGATCCTATTATGGAAGTTTCCTTTACTAAAAATAGACAATTTGCAGCAATAGATGGAATTGATATTGAAATACTTATAGGCAACACTATATGCCTTAATATTTGCATTTTATTTAATCCTATAGCTTGGCCGCTTTCTATTTGTGATTTCGCTACTGCATCTATTCCACCTCTAAAGGATTCAGCCATATAAGCTCCACCAAGAAATGATAATCCTATTACACCACAAGTAAATCCGCTTAAGGTTATTCCTAATTTGGTTAATCCATAATATAAGAAAAATACTTGTAATAACAAAGGGGTATTTCTCGAAAATTCTATATATGCCTTTGATATAATATTTACTAATTTTACATTGAAATATCTTGCTATTTCTATTATTAATCCAATTAAAATTGATAATATAATAGATATAAAAGCCAATTCCACCGTAATTATTGTAGCTTTTAAGAAATTTGGTAAACTACTAATTATAAAATTTAAATCCATCTCCATGTAACATCCCCCAATTTTAAAGCAATTTAAACATAAAAAAAGCTCCATCTCTAATACCTTATAAGAGACGAAGTTATACTCCGCGGTTCCACTCTAATTGAACATAGTTCCACCTTAAAAATTCGCTATAAACGGCGATCCGTTAAAATGCTACTATTATTTCACATTTTATACTCCGAAGTGCACTTCATATATTAACTGCTAAAGGTTCTCATCAATTCCTTCTTTCTGTAAGCCTCATTAAAATACTACTTTCTTCATCATCATATTATTCCTACTATTCCGATATGTTTATTTTTATTATACTATTATCTTTTTATTTGTCAATATTTTCTTTGCTATATTTTTCTCATTATTTATTTTCACTTATATATTATGCTTTGTCTAATAAATAGGATAATAATAATTTCTTAAATAACAAAAAAACTCCCGTAGGAGTTTTTTTAATTAAAATATTCTTTAATAATGATAACAAATTGCATAATAATCTTTTAATTTTGTTATATTTATGATGTCATAATTCTATCTTTCAGTTCCTATAAATACTACGCCTAAAGTCCCCGGTCCACCATGAGTTCCTATTACTGATCCTATAGATGTAATTATTATATCCTTAACCGTAACTTCTTCAAGTATCATTTTCTTTATATCTTCTGCCTCATCCTTACAATCTGCATTACATATAAAGATTACTTGTTCTTCTGGATTTATTGCTTTGTCTTTTAGTTGTTTAACTAAGTATTTTAAAGCTTTTTTTCTTCCCTTTATTTTATCCCCTGGGATTGCTTTTCCTTCATCATCTATTTTAAGGGTTGGCTTTATTCCAAGTAAGCTTCCTACAGTAGCAACGGCTCCTGAAATACGTCCTCCTCTTTTTAAATGATTTAAATCATCTACTGTTATAGCATGTATAACATGTCTTTTAGTATTTTCTATAAATTTTACTACTTCATCTATATCTATATTGTTATTTAACATTTCATTAGCCTTATATACTAATAATCCTTCACCTACTGATGCACTTAACGAATCTATAATATATATTTTTGCATCTGGATATTCCTCTAATATCATTTCTCTTGCTGTATTAGAACTATTATATGTTCCACTTAATGCTGAAGACAATCCTATATATAAGATTGTTTCCCCTTGCTTCACATATTTTTTAAATATCTCTAAAAAAGTACCAACATTCACTTGTGTTGTAGATGGCATTGCTCCTTCTTTTATCATTTTATAAAAATCTTCATGTTTCAAACTTTGTCCCAAATCATCTGGTATAAATTTTCCATTTATATTAACCATTAATGGTGCTACGTCTATTTGGTTTTCTTCTATATATTCTATTGGCAAATCACATGCTGAGTCTGTTATAAGCCTAACCTTCATAATATTCAACTCCTATAAATACTTTCATTTTAGTAATTGATATTATACATTCAAAATTTTTAATTGTCAAATCTTTTGACTGTCAAAGTATTTTTTGTTTGCCAAATCATTCATCACTTAACTTAATAGTAAAGTTTGTATAGTGTTGTCTTAAGTTATCACTAAACATTATATTTTCCTTTTCTATTTCAGTATACGGAATTCTAAATGGATGATTATAATTAATATAATTTACTATATTTGCACCTGATATAGTTCCTTTTTGGACACCTATTTTATAGAAAATATACCCTCTTTGTTTTTTGGAGTTATATGGATAATTTATAGCCCCTGTAATCTTATTATCTTGCCTTTCATCTCCAAATACATTAATACTTTTAATCATTCCTTCATTTAATCTAGGTATTTCAGCAAAGTAATTAATTCCATCTTTTTCATATAATATTTTACCATTTACCAATTCTAAAGGCCATGTATTACTTATTGCAAAACCATTTTGCCAGTAAGATCCTTCTTCCCCCCAATTAAAATATTCAATTGTATATATTTCATTATCAATAAGTTCAAAAAAGATAGTTGTTACCTTCAATTTACTTCTATCTTTATTTAAAATAGATTTAAAATTTAAATTTTCACTAAAAACTTCAGCATTTACTAAATTTTTAAGCTTAATAATGTCTTTATCTTCTATGTCTTTAACTATTTCTATAGGAATTCCTTTGTCTATTAACATATTTCTAGTTCCAAATTCCTTTACCTCAATAACTTCAGAAGAATCTAGTTTAATGTGATTAGAAATAATACAGCAAACTCCAACTATAAAAATACAAATAGTTGAATATATAAAAAGAAACTTTTTATTACTAATTCTTTTGTTCTTTTCTAATAATTTATAATTAATGGTTTCAAGATCATAACTTAACTTATAAAGTAATCTAAAAATATAAAAATAGTAAATGATTATTGGAATAACTATAATCCAAATTTCTCCTAAGTTTGTTATAGCACAAATAAAAACTATGATTTTAAAAATAATTATTTTTAAAATAGGATCTCTTTTTTGTATTACATTTGAATTATTAAATACTTTTTTTATTCCTTTTCTAAATATAATAAGAAATATTATTTGAAAACTTATTGAAATAAATGCAATTATAATATTATTTTCAAAGATAATATTTAAAGGTGTACTTATATATATTAAATTCAACATATGCAATACTATATTTATTATAGAAAATATCCAGGCTCTATTAAGTTCTTTATTTTCTATTCTTAAATCCCTGAAACCACTGTATAAAAGTACTACTGATATTGTAGGCAAAATATAATTTAATCCTAATAAATTAAAAGTCATACAATTAAGCATAAAACCAAGTGTTATTTCTTTTATAGGCCTATGCCAATAATTTCTTTCAATAATTTTATATTCCATATGTCCTTCTCCTTAATATATTTTAAATAGATACAATACAATTATATAATAAAAAAGTTTATATATGGAATTTTTTTGTGCAGAGCTTAACCCATTTTATCCACGGCATAGTTAGTGGTTTTTAATACAATAAAAAAACGCAACCTTCAGGCTGCGTTCTTTATTGATTACTTATTTATTATTAAAGTTTTACCGCTCATTTCTTCTGGTATATCAAGTCCCATTACAGTTAGCATTGTTGGTGCTATGTCTGCAAGTTTTCCTTCTTGTAAAGTTCTACCTTCTGTATTATTAGCTACCCATATAAATGGAACTGGATCTGTAGTATGTGCTGTGAATGGATTTCCTGTTGAGAAATCTATCATTGTCTCTGCATTACCGTGATCAGCAGTTATAAATAAAGTTCCTTCTTTTTCTAGTATTTTATCTGAAATTTTTCCTAAGCACTCATCTACAACTTCTATAGCTTTTACAGCCGCTTCCATTACTCCTGTATGTCCAACCATATCTGGGTTAGCAAAATTAAGTATAATCATATCATACTTATCTTCATTAATTCTATTAATTAATTCTTCTGTTACTTCATAAGCACTCATTTCTGGTTTTAAATCATAAGTTGCAACTTTTGGTGATGCTATAAGAGCTCTATCTTCACCTGGATTTTCTTTTTCAACTCCACCATTAAAGAAGAATGTAACATGGGCATATTTTTCTGTTTCAGCAATTCTTAATTGATTTAATCCCTTGCTTGATACATATTCTCCTAAAGTATTATTTATGCTTTCTGGTCTATATGCAACATTAACGCCCTCTAAAGTCTTATCGTATTGAGTCATTGTTACAAATGTTAAGTTTAAAGTTTCTCTCTTAAATCCTGCAAACTCTTTATCGTTTATAGCTCTAGTTATTTCTCTAGCTCTATCTGGTCTAAAGTTAAAGAATATTACTGAGTCTCCATTTTTAATCATTCCATTTGAATCTACAACAGCTGGTAATACAAACTCATCTGTTTTATTATCATGATATGATTTTTCCATTGCTTCTACTGCTGAAGTTGCAATTTCACCTCTACCAAGTACCATTGCATTATATGCAAGTTCTACTCTTTCCCATCTGTTATCTCTATCCATTGCATAATATCTTCCTGAAACAGTAGCAATTTTACCTACTCCAATTTCATTCATGTAATTTTCAAGCTCTACTACGAAATCTTTTCCTGATGATGGTGGAACGTCTCTTCCATCCATGAAGCAATGTACATATACTTTTTCTAATCCAGCGTCTTTAGCTAGTCTTAATAATCCTTTTACGTGATCTATATGTGAGTGAACACCACCATCTGATAATAGGCCCATTAAGTGAAGTGCTGAATTTTTTTCTTTTGCATTATTAACTGCAAGAGTTAATGCATCATTTTTGAAAAATCCACCTTCACTAATTTCTTTTGTTATTCTTGTTAATTCTTGATATATAATTCTTCCTGCGCCTATATTTAAATGACCAACTTCTGAGTTACCCATTTGTCCATCTGGTAATCCAACATATAATCCACTTGCTTGTAATTGAGTGTGTGGATATTTTCCAATTAATCTATCAAAGTTTGGTTTTTTAGCTGCTTCTACAGCATTTCCATCTGACTTTGGAGCTATTCCAAATCCATCTAATATCATTAACATTACAGGTTTCTTCGCCATAATTCCCTCCAAATTTTTATCAAAATCTATATTTGACAATATTTTAGTATTATCTTTCTTAATTTATATCTATATTATACTATAATTAGTGACTTTAAACAATAAAAGCACTTATGAGGTAAACCTTTGCAACAAATTATTTTAATCCTAAAAAAGAATATTTTAGAATTTTGGTTTTTTTTTCTTTGAAAGTACTAAAATATGACTTCATATATCTGTACAATATATTATTGAAATATTAGAGGTACAATAGCAAACTCATATTTTTTAATTTACTATTTCTTCCCCATTATAAGAATTTCAGAAATAGCAAATTCTTTTTTATTACTAAACTCTACAACTATTTCTTTTGTATTAACTTCATCAAAAGAAATTATAGTAGCTTCTCCTGGTAATTTTGCCAAACTAGAATCAATCCCTTTAAATATTTTATCTTTTGAAACTTTTATTTTCTTTATATCTGGTCTTTTACTTTCTTCGATATTACCATATATAAGTATATCTGTAGCTTTTATTTCTTCTCTAAATTTTATAGTTAGTTTATTTTTCCCATTACTTCTCCACTCATAATCATTAAAGTTATTATGAAAAACTATTTCTCCATCATATAATAGTTTTTCGTTTTTTTCTGATTTACCTTGTACTTCAATAGCTTCTATTAAATAATTAAGATTATCACTACTACCAGTTCCTGATGGTAAAGGTTGAGGTGTTACACTAGGACCATTTATATACATTGTCCCATCTTCTCTAAATCCAAGTTTATCTATGTTTATTGACCTTCTACTTCCCCCCTCTTCTGGATTCATATGTGTATGATAAACTGAATATATTTCCTTGCCATCTTTTGATCTTATAACAGAATTATGCCCTGAACCTGAAACATGAGTCCAGTCTATTTCACTTGTTAAAATTGGGTTATTTTCATATTTGCCAAATGGCCCTAAAGGATTATCAGAAATGGCATAACCTATAGAATACAATTTATCCCAATATGGATAAGCTGAATACATTAAATAATATTTACTATTTTCCTTTAAAATTGTTGGACCTTCATTCCATGCCCATTCTCCAGGTATACTTTCCCATTCTTGTTCTGGGGTAGTTAGTAATACTGGTTCTCCTTTGAAAGTCACCATATCATCACTTAACTCTACCCCATATATTTGACTAATATTTTTACCACTTATAGAATTTGTAGAACAATCTTTAACATAATAAAGATACATTTTATCATCTTCCATAAGTATATTTGCATCAATAACAGCAAAGTCTTCACCTATTATAGGACTATTTGTTATGTCTTCAAAAGGTCCATATGGATTATCACTGGCAGCAACACCTAACCCAAGATTTTTTGTTTCTCTATCTCTTGCAGTATAATACATGTAATACTTTCCACTTTTGTAATATACCTCTGGAGCCCAGTAATCTCTATTGGACCAACTTCCCTTTTTAGCCATATAGGCAACGCCAACTTCTTTCCAAGTAATTAAATCATCTGACTCCCAAACTAAATATCCAGATGCTTGAATTTTATCACTTGTTCCATATGCATAATACTTTCCTTCCTTAGTCCTTAATACAAAGGGATCTGCTATTAAATCTATATTTTGTGGATTAGTATAGAACTTACTTTGGTCATAGTTATCTAAAGTAACTTGAATAAAACTCTCTCCTTTGTTCTCACAACTAATTAAAGTTCCCATTATTCCTCCAAGTATAAATCCTACTAATATTTTTTTATATTTCTTCATTTTTACCCCCACAACAATTATTCCTATCTGTTAAGTTATGTGAATATTACTTCCCTAAATCTTGATATCTGCAAGAAGTATTACATTATTTAATTTCTAAATTTTTAATATAAATCTTTGAACCATCTGCTCTAAAGCCAATTTTTCCGTGAATATATAAATCCAAATCAACATAAGATAATACTTCCTTATCATTAATCTTAATGACTATTGTATTTTCTTTAATTTCTATTTTAAAGTTAATGAACTCTTTTGGACTTATTTTAACTTCTGTGCTTATCAATTCTTCTCTTCCATAATTTAATTTGTGCAATATAAGTTTTTCTTCTTGGATTTGTAGATAATATCCAAACATTGAATCAGTCACTTGCTCTTTATATAAAGACTCATTTGTAGCATTAAAATAAATTCCAACATCTTTTACTACATTTCCTAGAGCAAAATCAACCGATAATGACTGTATCTTAAATTCATCCTTTCCATAAAATACTCTGTTTATTTCATCTCCCAAACTTTCAGTTGCATCATTCAAACTTGTCCATCCCGCTATCAAATTCCATTCTGTATCGCTTGGTACTTTATATAAGTTATTTTTATACTTTACCTTTGTATTTACTTTATAAATGTCTAGGCTTTCAATATTTAACAAACCTTCTTTTAACTTTAATTCTATTTGATGATAACCTTTCTTTAACTTCATTTCTCCTAAATATTCTTTGAACCACTCATTTACATTTTCATTTTTCTCTATAGTACATGTTAAATATTTTTTACCGTCAACTAATATATCTACTTTTCCCTTTATATCAGCACTTTTTACTATTGCATCTATTCCATAGCTATAGTCCTCTTTTACATTTATGTTATACAATACCGACTTACCTTTTTCATCTAATGTAATTGCTGAAATACTATCTTCATATTCTATTACAGGTATTTCATAAGCACTTTTATTGTAATGTATTGCATCTATTCTACCTGGAATAGCCTTAATAGTCTTACTATCACTTGTTCCAAATGATTCATTACTAAATGCTAAGAATGAATAATCTGCTGGATACTTTGCGTATTTATATCCAACTGAACCTGCTTTAAATCCATTATCTGTAGTTAATACCTTTATATTATCTAAAAGTACTTCCATCTTATTTGGATTATTTTTTATTCTTATAGTATGCATCTTACTAAAATCAAATTTATATGGTAAAGTATTCTCACTAATCAATGATTCATTCCCATTTTCTATTAATTTCATAGATACTTTATTATCCTCGATATCTATATTAGTTTCTCCATAATTTTTACTATCTTTATATGAAGTAACTATACAGACATTACTATCTTTTACATCTGAAAAAGAAAATTCAGCAGTAAATACTTCACTTGTCTCATCATTTGAAACAATAAACTTTTCTTCCCCTTCTTCTATATTTTTCATTTTATTATCTGTGTCATTATTTACCCATGTGTAAAACTGCGGCATATTAGGGCTTGGTTGATTAAAATTCGTAGGTCCCAAGACAGACATTTTTTCTCCATTAAAAACTAATCTATCTATATTCAACTTTCTTAGTGGAAACCCATTTTCTCCAACTAAATTATGATATGCTATATAATAAGAATCTAAATCCGGTCCTAAAACACTGGAACTATGTCCTAATGCATAAAACTCTTCTGAAGTATTAATTAATATAGGATTATTAACCCCTTCTTTATATCCCGTAATAGGAGATTCCAATGATGTTGAGTAATTCACTCTATATCCAGTGCTTTTAACATGATTTCCTGTATAAGTCATATAGTATATGTCATCCTTTTTTATAACACTCGGCCCCTCTGTCCACCAATTCATAAATGTATTATCAACGACCTTTGTTTCTTCTACTTCAGTTGGAGATTTCATAGGCGCAGCCATTATACCTTTAGGTGATGCATAATAAAAATACCACTTTGCATTATCATCTATGAAGACACTACCATCTATACTCATACCAATATTATCTGATATTAATTTAAATGGCCCTGTAGGTGAATCACTTTGTAGTACATAATGCCCTTTACCAGCTGGGGATGTATACATATAAAAATCTCCATCCCAATATATTATTTCTGGTGCATATGCTCCTAGTGTTTTCTTTTCCTCTGTAACTAATCCCTCATACTTCCAATCTACTAAATTATCTGAACTCCAACATTTTACCCCTACCTTATGATCATGAGTTGATACATATAAATAATATCTCCCATCATACCTGAAGATATATGGATCTCCTATTCCATAGTCATCTTCCCATTCATCCTCTAAAGTAAAACTATTTAAATATTCATTTTCCACATTAACATTATTCTCATTACCTACATATTTTGATGTACATCCTACCATTAACACGGTTGTAAGCAACAACCCCATAATTAACCTCCTCATAATCTCCTCCATTTAATGTATTTCTTTTTTATCTATATTTTCAATAATAATTCCTAACATTAATACTATTAGCACTTTGATATCTATTTTATAAATACAAAAAGCCAGATATGTTTTAAATACATTTTTCAATATATTTTTATACACTCTAGCTATAACCCTAAGTATATAGGATTTTATAAGATCTAATTTTTTAATTTACTAATCCATTATTAATTTTTAAAATAGCTTTATTTTTAGATAGCATAATTACTCCTGACACCATAAATAAAATAGCAGAAATTATATCCATAAAGAAATAAGAAATTACTGAACAAATAATAAGCCAAATTCCTTTTCCTTTTTCAATCATATTATTTTTAGTTTTTTTATAAATATATAAATTTACTAATCCCATAGCTATAAATAGAAATCCTACAGTAGTTGTAACTATATAAACATTGTCTAATAGTAATTGAATAGATGTAACATCTACTTTCGAAATATCTTCTATCCCCACTCCTTTAGTTTTTATATACGTTGCATAAATAAATATAGTAGCTAGTCCAGATAGTATTTGCCATACTGAACCTATAAGAATCATATTTCTTTCAAGCTTTCTATTTAACACTTTCATAATTATGCCTCCAATTTATAATATATAGTTGAGGCTGTCGCAGAAGATACTTAATATAAAATTTCAAAATTACTTTGAATCCATTTTACCTTAATTCCGTATTCTAAATTTTATATTTTCAATTATGCGACAGCTCCACTTATTTTAAATAAGGATTAACTTTATTTAATATCTGGTATCCATCTTCCTTCATTTATTGCCTTTATAATACTTAAGTCTACTTTTGGTTCTCTTGCATAGGTTAGTAAACCATTTATTTCTTGCTCTACATCAGTTACTTGAGTATAACAAAATCCTTGAATTAATTTCGATTTTAGCATTGGCGATACTACATTATAATATCTTAAGATGAAATCTTCATCAGATGTTGCTGCGGAATATCCCCAGCCTTCCCATTCACTTTTTTGATATGAAATTCCACCCATTTCTGAAATAATTATAGGTTGTCCTTCATACCCCCACTCTTTAGCAAACATACCTCTTCCTGAGTGTTTTGTCTTTAAAATATTATCTATGCAAGAATATCTCTCTGTTAAAATTTCATTTCTATACTCATAATCATGAATTGTAAGAAGATCTGTTTTTGTGTGTTCCCATCCATCATTAGAGACAACTACTCTTGTTTGATCAAATGACTTTGTTAACCAATACATAGCAGCTGAATGAGCTTGTTGATCCTTATTATTCATTATTGAATCTACACCCCAAGACTCATTTAGAGGAGTCCATGTAACTATTGAAGGATGATTATAATCTCTTTCTATCATTTCAATCCATTCATTATTTAGCATTTTAACATATCTTCTTGAATAAACATATGCGTTAGCCATTTCCCCCCAAACTAGCATACCTAATTTATCTGCCCAATATAAGAATCTTGGATCTTCTATCTTTTGATGCTTTCTCACACCATTAAATCCCATCTCTTTACACAATTTAATATCTTTAATAAAATGTTCGTCTGTTGGTGCGGTAAGTAATGATTCTTCCCAATATCCTTGATCTAATAATAATTTTTGGTAATACGGTCTGTTATTTAACATAAAGACCCCATCTACTACCTCTACTTTTCTTAATCCAAAATATGATTTAACTGTATCAATGATAGCATTTTTCTTATAAACATTAAACTTAATATCAAACAGTATTGGATTTTCCGGACTCCACGCTAAGGATTCATGATGATTCCAATCCAATGTTAATTCTTGATTTAATCCAAAAGCTCTCTTTTCTCTGCTACTCATTAAAGTTATTCTATCATTGACTATTACTGTATTCTTAACTGATATTTCTACTCCTAATGAGGTTTCAGTAATATTTCCTTCAAATTCATACTCAACTAAAACTGTCTTTTTATCCAAATCAGGAGTAAGCCATACTTTCTTTAAATATGTTTCACTTACTGGCTCTATCCAAACTGATTGCCAAATTCCTGTTGTTCTTGTATAGAATATTCCATGAGATTCTTTTCTCCAAAATTGTTTTCCTCTTGGCAATTCTAGATCAGTTGCATAATCTTCAACTCTTAAAACAATTAGATTATCTTTTTCCTTTATAACATTTGTTATATCTACCGAAAAAGGTACATGTCCCCCTTTATGGGTAAATAAATGTTCACCATTTACCCATAAATCTGCCTTATAATCAACAGCCCCAAAGTGCAGTATGTTCCTTTTATTTTTCATGACTTCATCTAAGTCAAAAGTTTTTGAATACCATACTATATCATGAAATTCCTTTATATTTATTCCTGAAAGCTCAGTTTGATAAGCATAAGGAACTAATATCTTCTTACCTAGCTTTGGATTTTTGTACCATCCATCCTTTATTCCTATATTATTGTCATCAAAATCAAATTCCCACTCCCCATTTAAATTAATCCAATTTTCTCTTACGAATTGTGGACGTGGATATTCATTTCTTGGTATATTAACTGTCATATCTATTCCTCCTAAATTTTAGCCCTTAACTCCTGATTGTAAAGACAATCCTTCCATAAAATACTTTTGTGCTACTAAATATAATATTAAAGTAGGTAAAATTGCTAATACTGTTACAGCCATTAAGTGGGCTACTTTTATGCTGTAGCCTGCTTGTAATGTTCTCAATCCTGCTGTCAATGTCAACCTTTCTGTGTCATTCATAATAATTGTTGGCCATAAGAAATCATTCCAAGAACCTGTAAATGAGAATAATCCAATTATTATTAATATTGGTTTACATAATGGTACTATAATCTTAGTATAAATTGTCCAGGTACTTGCACCATCAACTCTTGCTGATTCATCATACTCTTTTGGAATTCCCATCATAAATTGTCTAATTAAGAATATATTAACTACTCCTCCGAGTCCGGGAAATATTAATGCCCATGATGTATTTACCCAATTTAAAGTATCCATTATTTTATATAAAGGAATTAAATTCACAACTGACGGAAACATCATCGTCATTAATAAAAATCCAAAAATTGAATTTTTCCCTTTAAACTCCAATCTTGAATATGCATAAGCTGCCATTGAACTAATTATTACTGCCAAAATGGTATGTGTCACAGAAACAAAAAGTGAATTACCAAACCACTTAATTATTGGTGTAACTGTTGTATCTGACAATACATCAATATAATTATCAACTACCCATTTTGCGGGTAAGATACTAAATCCAGTTGTTTGTACTTCTACCTCTGACTTAAATGATGTCAAGACAGACCAAATCAATGGTGTAATCCATACTATAGCAAGCACTAAAACTAATAAAAAGCATGCTATTTTTTTATAATTGAACTTTTTCTTTTTTAGTTTATGCCCCATATTATTTTCCTCCTTCACTTAAGTTATAGGTAACATCAGTAATTTTCCTTTTGGCTTTATTTAATTTCCTATTCATTTTTCTTTGCTTTTTAGCTAAAACCTCATCTCCATCTCTTGATAGAACTGCTTGTAAAATGCAAATGAATAAAATACATATACCAAGCATTGCAGCCATCGCTGATGCAATACCTGCTAATGAAGTTCCTTGTCCAAATCCTAATTCTCTTATGTACATTAATAAAACTCTGTTAGCTCCATTTGGTCCACCATTATTAAACATAAGAGGTTGTCCATATATATTAAATTGTGCAATAGTTGTCATAACTAACGTATATAAAATTTGATTTTTTATTGATGGTAGAGTAATTTTGAAAAACTGTTTTATAGCTCCAGCTCCATCTATAGACGCTGCCTCATAATAATCACTAGGAACACTTGCAATGGCTGCTTGATATATTACCATATTGCTACCAATGCACCACCAAACAGTTATTATAATTAATGCTATCCAATACCAAGGGAACGTACTGCCCCAATTTACATCTGATTTAGTAATATTATTAACTAGTCCAAAAGTCTTATTAAACATAAAATTCCATGCTAACATTACTGCTGAAATAGAAAGTAATCCTGGAACGTAAAATACAGATTGAAAAAATTTATAGCCTTTAGGCTTAGTATTTAAAAGAACAGCGAATAACAATGGAATTGCTATACAGAAAGGAATTGTTAAAATTGAAAAAGTAAAAGTATTTTTTAATCCATTCCAAAACTGATCATAAAAAACAGATTCATTATTCACTAATATTTCATAATAGTTCTTAAAACCTACCCATTGCGGTGCTGAGTATATATCCCATTTAGTAAATGAAACATATATTCCAACTACAGCCGGAATTAAAAAGAATAGAACAAAAAGAATTAAATGTGGTGCTATAAATGAATATGGTGCTAAATCTCTCTTTTTACTCATATTTACCTCCTTGTAATATTTTGCAAAGCAATTTATATAGTTCACAGTGTGCAATTCACAGTTCACAGTTTATGATGAAGCTACTTCGTAGTTTCCGAATTTTAAGTTATATCAACTATTTGAGCGTTGATATAATTATTTCCATAACTGTGAACTATGCCTTGTGAACTGCAAACTAGAAATTTGGCTTTGCAATTTATTTTCTATTGTGCCATCTGAATCTTTTCGCTAGCTTCCTTTTGCATTGCTGCAGCTGCATCCTCTGGTGTCATTCTTCCAAAGCAGGCTTCAAACACAACCTTATCTAAAGCTTCCACAACATTTCCGTAGTATTTATAGTCATATATCTTTAATTTATTTGAATCTTCTAATACAAAAGCTTGAGGCATAGCTTTGAATTCTTCATTTTCTCTAATTGCATAGTTAGCTGGAACTTGTCCTGCTTTAGCCCATTCTAAACTATTCTCACCAATCCAATTGATAAACTCCATAACTCCCTTTGCTTTTTCATCCGTCATCTTATCATTCTTAAGCATTACAAATTGATGTGAAGAACTCCAATCCTTTGGATTATTTTGATCCATTGTTACCATATGTGTCATTCCCCAGTTTATATCTATGCCTTTAAGTGAATTTTGCATCCATATTCCTTCAGGCCAAAATACTAATTGACCTGCTCTAAATAATTGACCTGGATCATCTCCGTCTTGACTAGCTATTTTATCATTTACTAAACCATTTAACTCTGCAAATATTTTTTTAGCTTCTGGAGAGTCAAGGTTAACTGCTTTTCCATCCTTTGATACATCTCCATTTAATTGAGCTAAGTAAGATAAATATTGAACTCTCATCCAAGTTAATCCTAAAGCCGCTATATTGTCAGTAGATGATTTTTTACCAACTTCTTTTACTTCATCAAATGTTATAATTCCATCATCCAATACATTAGGCCCATATTTAGCTAAAAGATCTTTATTGTAATAAGTTACAAATGAGTGTACATCTAGAGGGATACTATATTGTTCATTATTTATATTTCCCATTTGCCATGCATTTTCCACATAGTTTGATTCTTTTATTACTCCACTTGTATCAATATATTTACCTAATGGTTGAAGTAGATTTTGTTCTGCAAACAAAGCAAGTCTTTCAGCATGAACTATAGTCACATCTGGTACATCCTTACCTGATCCAACTACTGTTGGTATTTTGGTATATAAGTCATCACCTTCAATAGGCATATGTTTTACTTTATATTCAGGATTTGTTTTATTATACTCGTCTATCATCCTAGTCATATTTTCCCCATCAGCTCCAGTAAAAACTGACCAAAATACTATTTCTTTCTTTCCACCAGAATTACTATCTGATGAATTTTCTTTTGAATTACCACAAGATATTAGACCTACTGATAATATTCCAGCTAAAATAACACTTAAAACTTTTTTCCTTTTCATAAAATCCTCTCCCTTTTAAAACAAAATTTTTGTTTAATTTCAAATTTATTATATCATTTAACTTATACGTTTTCAATCATTATTTAGAAGTTTTTTCTATTATTTTTGTTTCAATTGCTGATTTTATATGTTTTTTAGCTGTTTTTAAGACTTTAAAACACTTTTTCTGTTTTTAATATTAATTATATTCACCTATTTATTGATTTGTTTCAAATTAATTGTTTTTATTTGTTTGTTTAATTTCACCTATCATGTTATAATTTATATAGATATAATCTTTTATCTTCAACAATTTTACTATTTATATAAATATTTATAATTAAGAAAGGAAACTAAAAATGAAAAGCTTATCTGTAAATTTTAACGACATCGATAAAATGGCATCTTATGCTAAAGCTCTATCATCGGAAGATAGAATAAAAATTTTAAAAATAACTGCCAATAGTAACCCTACAGTCAACGAACTTTCAGAATCACTTTCTATCCCTCTTTCTACAACTGCAATGCATGTAAAGGTTCTAGAGGAATGTGGTTTAATATTAACAAGGTTAGAACCAGCCGTAAGAGGAACTAAAAAGGTCTGTTTCAGAAACGTAGATGATATTTTTATAGATCTTAATCTTCAACAAGAAGAAAACAAACACCGATGCCACTATATAAACATGCCGATAGGTTCTTATGTAAATTGTGAAATAAGCGGAACTTGTGGTATGGCTAACGAAAATTCACACATCGGAATTTTAGATAATCCCCAAACCTTCTATTATCCTGATCATTATACAGCACAAATAATCTGGTTTGAAAAGGGATTCTTAGAATATCGTTTTCCATTAGATATATTATCTTTCGGAGATTTAACTAGCTTTGATTTATCTTTCGAATGTTGTTCTGAGGCTCCATCTTATAATTCATATTGGCCATCTGATATAACTGTATGGATGAATAATGTAGAGTTACACACTTGGACATCTCCAGGAGATTTTGGAGGAAGATCAGGAAAACTAAACCCAGGATGGTGGCCTCACAGCTCTACACAATACGGTCTTTTAAGATCTTACAAAATAGATAGTTCTGGAACATATTGTGATGAAACTTTAGTTTCATCTGTTACTTTAAAAGATTTAGAAGTTACCAAAAGCCCTTACTTAACAGTAAGAATAGGAATAAAAGAAGATGCCGAAAATTCAAGAGGAATCAATATCTTTGGAGAAAAATTCGGAGATCATCCTCAATCCATATTACTAGGAATTGAATATAATTCTAAAATATAATCTTAAATACAAATAATTAACGTAATCTAAATGTTTCACCAAAATATAGTGTAAAAAAAGATGCTTTCTGTCTAATACAGAAAGCATCTTTTAGCTTAGATTGTTTTTTATCATCTTTAATTAATAGTAGATTTTATTAATATTAAATTAAACACCAACTAATACAATCATCTATAAAATTCAATATCTATCTAACTATAAACTTATAACTAGTTTCACTAGAATATTCTTTACCAACTTCAAGAATAGAATCTTCTATAAATAAATTAGATTTTCCAACAGGAATACTCTGAGTTTCAAGACAAACAGCATCTCTAGCTTCTATATTTCTACCTATAGACAACTTACCTTCACTTATATAATTTCCACTATAAACTACAATACCATTACAATCAGTAGAAATTAAAAGCCCTCTTCCAGACTCTTCATCATAAAGTTCAACTCTATTTTCAGTATCTATATCATCTCTAAATTTAAAAAAGTGATCATATCCTTTAGTTATATTAAGTTGATAATAATCTTCATAAATATCTCGTCCAATTTTTTTAGGTTTAGTAAAATCAAATGGTGTATTTATGACATCAATCATTTTTCCAGTAACAATTGACTCTTCATCTAATTCAGCAAATTCTTCAGCTTTTATTTGTAAAGTATGTCCAGTAATTTTTCTTTTACAATTCCCACTTAAATTAAAATAACTATGATTTGTCATATTTAATATTGTAGTTCTATCAGATACTCCATTATAAATAATCTTAAACTCATTATTATTATTTAATAAATAACAAACTTCAATCTCAACCCTTCCTGGAAAGCCGCTTTCTCCACATTCGCTAATATAATGAAAACTAACAGCAACATAATCGTTTGCCTTAATAGTTTCAAAATCAAATATCTTAATGTTAAATCCATTTTTTCCACCATGCAGAGTATTATTTCCATCATTTTTGTTTAATTTATATTTCATGCCATCAATTTCAACCTCAGCGCCCCCTATTCTTCCAGAATTTCTACCTATAATCGCGCCCAAATAAGCTGTACTAATTAAATTAGAATCACAATTTTCATAATTTAAAACTATATTTTCATATTTTCCATATCTATCAGGAACATTTATTTCTGTAATTATACATCCTAAACTAATACACTTAACCTCAATTCCATTATCATTAATTAAAACAATTTCTCTGTATTGATTTTTACTTTTTTCTCCAATAAAATTAGTTAAAATATCCATTCAATCCCTTACCTCTCATATTATTTTCACAAAAAGAGCTTTAAAATATCTTTTTCTCTTAATTTGAACTATTATTATTGTTTTATAACACTATTTATGTTTTAATTATAATCTAAATTACCTTTTTTTCAAATATTAATTTATATTTTTTAAATATAATTTTTTCGTTATCAGATATTATATTTTTTTCAATAACATAAAAAAGAGTCATGTAATGATTTATAAAATACATCACATAACTCTTTTTTAAAATAATATTAATAATTAACTATTTGTGAGAAATCAGCTGCTACTAAGCTAGCGCCTCCAACTAAAGCACCATCTATATCGGACATAGCCATTTGATCTTTAATTGTGTTTGGCTTAACTGATCCACCATATTGAATTCTAACTTTATCTGCTACTTCTTTTCCAAACATTTCAGCAACAACATTTCTTATTGCCATTATTGTTTCGTTAGCTTGTTCGTTTGTTGCAGTCTTACCTGTTCCTATTGCCCAAATTGGTTCGTATGCAATAACTACCTTTTCAGCTAATTCATTTGATAAACCATCTAAATCTGCTTTAATTTGAGCTCCAACAACTTCGTTAGTTGTTCCATTTTCTCTTTGTTCTAAAGATTCTCCACAACAAAGAATTGGAATTAAGTTATGAGCAAATGCAGCTTTAACTTTCTTGTTTAAAGCTTCATCAGTTTCATTGAAGTATTCTCTTCTTTCACTATGTCCTAAAACAACATAGCTAACTCCCATAGCTTCTAACATTCCTGGAGCAACTTCTCCTGTGAAAGCTCCTTTTTCTTCAAAATGCATGTTTTGAGCAGCAACCTTAATGTTTGATCCTTCTACTGCTTTTAATACAGCATCTAAACAAACAAAAGTAGGGCATACTACTACTTCACATGTAGCATCTTTTACTAATGGTTTTAATTCTTCTATAACTTTTACAGCTTCAGCTGGAGTATAATGCATCTTCCAGTTTCCTGCTATTATTGCTTTTCTCATTTATAAATCACCTCTTATATTTAATTTGAATAATGAAGGAGTGAAAGAATGAAAAAATTAAGGTAATTATTCACCGAAGCTGAATAATTAAAATTAAATTCAATTTATAATTTGACTTAAGTAGAATTATAAATATTTTTTTATTTTCTTAATCCAGTTCACTGGATTATTTCCTCAACACTCTCATTTATAGTTGAAAGTATAACTTTTAACTATAATTTTCACTTTTTCATTCTTCACTTTTAATAACTAAACTCGTTTTATTTATTATTTAGTGCTTCTATTCCTGGTAATGCTTTTCCTTCTAAGAATTCTAGAGAAGCTCCACCACCTGTTGAGATGTGAGTCATCTTATCTCCAAATCCTAAGATATTAACAGCTGCAGCTGAGTCTCCTCCACCAATAACTGTTGTAGCATCTGCATCTGCCATAGCTTTAGCAACTGCAATTGTTCCTTTGTTAAAGTTTTCGAATTCGAATACTCCCATTGGTCCGTTCCATATAACTGTTTTAGCATCTTTAATTGCATCTGCATATAAAGTTTCTGTCTTTGGTCCGATATCTAATCCCATGCTTCCTGCTGGAATGTTTTGATCTTCTGTAACTACTGGTTCAACATCTTTGAATTCTGCAGCAACTCTGTGGTCAACTGGTAATAAGAACTTAACGCCTTTTGCAGCCGCCTTTTCGATCATTTCTTTAGCATATTCAACTCTATCAGCTTCTACTAATGATGATCCTACTTCGTATCCTTGAGCTTTTAAGAATGTATAAGCCATTCCACCACCGATTATTAATGTATCAACTTTTTCTAATAAGTTGTTAATAACAGCTATCTTATCTGAAACTTTAGCTCCACCTAATATAGCAACGAATGGTCTAACTGGATTGTTTACTGCTTCACCTAAGAATTTTAATTCTTTTTGAATTAAGTATCCACATACAGCTGTATCTAAGAATTCAGTAACTCCAACTGTTGAACAGTGAGCTCTGTGAGCTGTACCAAATGCATCATTTACAAATATGTCAGCTAATGAAGCTAATTCTTTTGAGAATTCTTCAACGTTCTTAGTTTCTTCTTTTCTACATCTTGTATTTTCTAATAATACAACATCTCCATCTTTCATTTCTGCAACAGCAGCTCTAGCATTTGCGCCTACAACTTCTTCATCTCTTGCAAAAACTACTTCTTTGTCTAACATCTCGCTTAATCTCTTAGCAACTGGAGCTAATGACTTTGATGCATCTTTTCCTAAATGTGAGCAAAGTATAACTCTTGCTCCATTGTTAACTAAATATTTGATTGTTGGTAGTGCACCATTTAATCTGTTTTCGTCTGTTATAACTCCATCTTTTAATGGTACATTGAAATCACATCTTACTAGAACTTTTTTGCCTTTAACTTCTATGTCTTCTATAGTTTTTTTATTAAAACTCATTTATTTCACCTCTTAAATTTATTTTAATGAAATTATTCATTACTAAATAATAAAATCTTTAATATATGTTTAATTTAAAATTGGTCTGGCCTCATAGATTTTCTATAAAACCAGACCAACACTTAATGTTTAACTTTATACTTAACTATTTAATTATCTAGTTACGAAGTATTTTAAAGTTCTTATTAATTGGTTAGTGTATGACATTTCATTGTCGTACCAAGCAGCAACTTTAACTAATTGATCTTCACCAACTGACATAACTTTTGTTTGAGTTGCATCAAATAATGAACCATAAGTGATTCCGATTACGTCTGATGAAACTATTTCATCTTCAGTGTAACCAAATGATTCGTTAGCAGCAGCAGCCATAGCAGCGTTAATTTCTTCTACAGTTACTTTCTTATCTAAAGTTACTACTAATTCAGTTAATGAACCAGTAACAACTGGAACTCTTTGAGCACCACCATCTAATTTTCCTTTTAATGCTGGAATAACTAAACCAATTGCTTTAGCAGCTCCAGTTGAGTTAGGAACGATGTTTGCAGCAGCAGCTCTACCTCTTCTTAAGTCATTCTTTCCGTGAGGACCATCTAAAGTATTTTGATCGTTAGTGTAAGCATGGATTGTAGTCATAAATCCTTTTTGAACACCGAATTTGTCATTTAATACTTTAGCCATTGGAGCTAAGCAGTTTGTAGTACATGAAGCACCTGAAATAACTGTTTCAGTTCCATCTAATATATCATTATTTACGTTGTAAACAACAGTCTTGATGTCTCCAGTTGCAGGTGCTGAAATAACAACTTTCTTAGCACCAGCTTGTAAGTGTAAACCAGCTTTTTCTTGAGAAGTGAAGAATCCAGTACACTCTAAAACTACATCAACATTTAATTCTTTCCATGGTAAGTCTTGAGGGTTTCTTTCAGCTGTAACTTTGATTTCTTTTCCGTTAACAACGAAAGCTCCTTCTTTAACTTCTATTTCACCGTTGAATCTTCCTTGTGAAGAGTCATATTTAAATAAGTGAGCTAAAGTTTTAGCATCAGTTAAATCGTTGATTGCTACCACGTTAAATTCTGGGTTTTCAATCATTAATCTTAATGCTAATCTTCCTATTCTTCCAAAACCATTAATTGCTACATTTACCATTTGCAATTACCTCCTAAAATAGTTATATTTAAAATTTTTAAAATTTTAAGCTTGTTTAGTATGTTCCTTAATAAATTCTACAATTTTTCTACCTGCTGCTTCATCTGTTACTAATACTGCATTATGATTTTTCATCATTGTTGCAATAATAGCATCAACTTTATTTTCCCCAGCTGCTACTGCAATATGTGTGTTAATTTTTCTTGCTTCATTAATATTTATTCCAATTGAAGTATTTTCTGAAACTACTTTGGAATCTTTATTAAAATAACACCCAAATGCTTCGCCAACAGCTCCAAGAGATTTTAGTTTATTAAACTCTTCTTCTGAAACATCTCTTTTCTCAGCCATAACTAAAGCATCTCCAATACCATAAATCAATATATTCGCTTTATGAATATTATCTATAACTTCTTTAATTTCTCTTTCTTTTAGTAATGTATCTAAAAGCTCTAGACTAAGATTTTCTGGGAGATGAAGTAATTTATAAGAGCCATTTAACTTTTTAGCTAATGATGCCGCTAGTGTACTTGCTTGTATTTCAACTTTTCTCCCCATACCTCCTCTTGCTGGAACTACGAGGGTATTTGAAACATTATTTATTTTAGGTAACGCTTCTACAAATTCTTTAATAGTATTTCCACCAGTAATAGCTATTATATTATTATCTTTTATAATAGACTTTAAATAATTAGCTGTAGCTTTACCAATTTCTTTTAAAATTATATCATTTGTTTCTGCATCCCCTGGAACGATTATTACTTCTCTTAACCCTAGGAAGGACTTTATGTTTTCTTCTATATCTGATAAGCCTTTAATTTCATGTATAAAATCCTTTAGCTTATCAACTACTTCTTGTCCCTCTTCAGTTACTGTCATTCCTGGAGTATTAATTTCTATTAAGTTTTGTGATTTTAAAAAACTTATTTCAGTTCTTACTATTCTTTCTCCAAGATCCAACTGATTTGCTAAAACACGTCTTCCGATAGGCTGATTGTAATATATAGTCCTTAGAATATTGTATCTTTTTTCTAGGACTTCTACAAGTTCAGGAATTATTTTTTTCTGTAAAGACAATATTTCCTGCACTTCCAACCCTCCTTTGGCCTAAAAAGGTCCCACATATAATATATATGTCCCACATTTATTATTATAAAACACTTCTATGAATTTTAAAAGTACTTTCTTTAAAGTTTTACATTTTTTTAGCATTATGTCCTTTTCTTATATATTAAATGCTTATTTTGTTAACTTATTTTTCTTTTTCTTATAATAGAAAAACTAACCTTAGTTTAAATTATTTATCTTAATATTTTTTAATACTAGAGCTAGCTTTCTATTATAAAACCCCTTTATAATCCTTTACTCTATCCTTTTTCTTTTGCTTGAAGATTTTATTTCCATCTCTTCTCTATATTTTGCCACTGTTCTTCTTGATATATTCAAGTTTTTCTTATTTAACTCATCACATATTATTTGATCTGATAATGGTTTTTTCTTATCTTCATTATCTATCATTTCTTTTATTTGTTTTTTAATATTTACTACAGCTATATCTTCACCGCTACCTTGTACTTGACTCAATCCTGTTGTAAATAAATCTTTTATTTTTATAGTTCCAAAGCTTGTTAATATATATTTATCTTTTATTGCCCTACTTACTGTAGATTCATGTATTCCAAGTTCTTCAGCCATATCTTTTAACGTCATAGGTCTTAAGTACTTTTGTCCCTTATCAAAATAGTCCATTTGCTTATCAACAACTTTTTCTAATATTCTAAGTAAAGTACTTTTTCTTTGTTCTATGCTTTTTATTAAAAACATGGCATTGTTTAATTTCTCTTTTACATAATTTTCTGTTTTCTTGTCATCTTTATTATTTAAGATATCTTTGTATATACTACTAATTGATAGTCTTGGTATTACTCCATCATTCATAATAACAAAATATTGCCCATCAATTTTCCTAATAGCAGCATCTGGAATTATAAATTTAACTTCTTCCCCTGTATAAAACCCTCTTGAAGGTTTGGGTTCTAATTTTTTTATTACATCTCCTAGATCTTGAGCTTCTTTTGGAGTTATTTTCAGGTTCTTAGCTATTACATTGAATTTATTATCTGCTATTAAGTCTAAGTATTCGTCTATTATTCTTTCTAAATTATCATCTAACATTCCAACCTTTATTAGTTGTATTTTTAAACATTCCTTTAGGTTTCTTGCACCTATTCCATCTGGTTCTAAGTCTTGAAGTATTTCTAAGGCTTCTTGTCCTAATTCAAGTGAAATATTTAGCTCCTTACATATGTCTTCTAGAGGCATGTCCAAGTAACCTCTACTATCTATGTTTTCTATCATATAAGATACTATTGCTTTTTTATATTCATCTTCATCACTTTCAATTAATTGATTATTTAAATACTCTGTAAGTGATTCTTTTTGAGATATAAAATTAAATGGTGATACATCTTCATCCTTATTATATTCTCCATAACTTTGAGAACTATAATTATCAAATTCTAAATATTTTATCATTTCCTTATAATCAATTTTATCTTCATATGCCTTATCTTCTTGGACAAAATCAAAGTCACCTTCTAATATTGGGTTTTCTACAAACTCATTTTCTATGTATTCTCTTAAATCATAAGTAGACATTTGTAAAAGCTTTATAGATAACTGCATTTGTTGAGTCATTATTAACTTTTGTTCTTGTGTGAGATTTAAATTAAAATCTAATTTCATAAAGTACACCTTCATTTCAATAAACTACAAACTATAACTTTTACTAGTATTAAGGATAAATCCTTAATACTAGTATAAACTGTTAGTAAACGTTATATCAAGTCATTATAGTACTTTAAATTCTTGCACTTCTTCTTTTTTCTTAGGAATTTCTATTTTTTCTTTAATTACTTCACTTTTATAATTATTAATTAAATTTATTATTTCTGAATTAACTAAGTTATCATTTATAATAAATTCTATAGTATTTTCTTTCAATCCTTCATTAATTTTATTTATTTCTCCACTTTTAAACATACCTTTGTTTGCTTCTGATAAACTTTCGTATAATACTTTATCCAAATGTACTACTAATGAAGCAAGTGAATTGTCTATATAATCTTTATAAACTTCCTCTGCATTCATTCCACTATTAATTACATATTTACCTTTTTCCTTAGCTGCTTTAAAAACTCCTTCTGAAGCTTTTCCTGCTGCTGTTAGTACTATTTCACAACCTTTATCATATAATTTCTTTGCTTCTTCGTAAGCTAAATCTACGTTTGCACAATCTTCAATGTATTTTACATTTTCACCTGATAATAATCTTGTTACAGCTGACATATTAGTTACTTTAATTCCTGACATATATCCTGATAAAAGTAATTTATTGGGCTCATTATCTTTAATTGCTATGTATCCAACTTCTTTATTCCCGCTTTTTTTACCTGCTAATACACCTGCTAAAAAACCTGATTCTTCATATTTAAATGCTATATTTTGAACATTACTTTCTCTTATTTTGTTTGATGTAACTATAAACTTCTTATCTCTGTAGTTAGTTGCTGTCTCATTAACTACATTTTTGAATTCTTCTCCTACTACAATTATCAAATCATTAGTTTTGGCTGCTTTTATAAAATTCTTTTGAAAAGCTTCTTCATCATCTTTATCTATTTCTATAGTAGTTAATTTAACTCCAAATTCAGTTATAATTTTATTTATTCCTTCTAATCCTAGTTGATTTAAACCTTTATCTTCTAAACAGCCTTTATTTACAACATAAGCTACTTTAGGTTTATCTAAATCTATTATTGGGCTATTTAGCATTTCACAACTTATAAGTATAAATATTAAGCATATACTTAAGCTTAATAAAAGCAATCTTTGTTTTTTCACTATAACCACCTTCCTTTTTACTTTAGGTTGCCCAAATAAATATATAAAAATTCTTTATGTTTTATTCAAAAAAAATAAAGTAAATCATATCTAATATAACTTACCTTACTTATATCCCTTATTATTATTGTTTATCTCTATCTTTTTAAAGATTATTCTTTAACTATTATTTTTTAAAATTATTTTATTATTCCGCTAATAAACTTAATTATATATATCAATATAATTATTTATTATAAATTCTACTTACTTAAGAAAAATAGACCACTTACTCTAGTTCCTGAGTGTATACCAACTGCACATCCCGGAGTTGTTTCTATGTATCTTAAATTGTTTTCTTCTAAATATTTTTTAAGACTGTCTTTCATTTCTGGACTTTCAATTTCTATTAAAATAACAGGTTCATCTTTATCTGGATTGCTTGACTCATAATCTGATATTATTTTCTTTAGAGCCTTTTTATTTCCCCTAATTTTATCTTTCGCTGTCATCATTCCATCTTCAAATCCGATTATCACCCTTAATCCTAAAGCAGTTCCTATAGCACCTGCTGTTTTAGAAATTCTCCCACCTCTAACTAAATTTTCTAGAGATTCAAAACATAAAGAAGCATTCATTTTAGGTATTAATTTAAGTAATTCTTCTTTTATTTCTTCTACCTTTAACCCCTTATCTCTAAGTTCGCATGCCTTTAATACAAAAAAGCCTTGGGCTGATGTTATTACTTTTGTATCTACTATTACTATATCATCGCTTTCTAGCATATCTTTTGCTATACATGCTGAATTATATGTTCCACTCATATTTGAAGACATAAGTATAGCTAAAACCTTATATCCTTCATCTAAGCTTTCTTTAAAATATTTTGCAAATCTAACTGGAGTTATTTGTGCTGTAGTTGGAAGTATCTTATCCTTCTCTATTTTTTCTTGCATTTGTTGTAAGTTAATTTCTTCCCTATCAATATAACTCTCATCACCAAAATTAATTAAAACAGGCACTACTTCTATATTATTTTTTTTAATTAATTCTTCTGGAATATCTAAACAGCTATCTGTTAAAATTTTTATTTTTTCCACGCCTACTCCCCCTAAATCTATTTCATTTCAGGAAAACCAATTTGCCTTAAAGCCTCATATGCTATAATTGCTACAGTATTTGAAAGATTTAAACTTCTAGTACTTGTTTTAATCATAGGCACTCTTATTCCTGCATGATTTTTATGTACTTCTTCCGGAACCCCTGATGACTCTCTACCAAACATTATAAAATCCCCTTCTTTAAAAGAAGCTTCATCATAGTGTACTCCTCCATGAGTTGTAGCTAAGAATATTCTTTCATTTCCATACTTTTTCATAAATTCTTCATAGCTTTCATGTATTTCAAGCTTTAATTCACTCCAATAATCTAATCCCGCACGTTTTACTTGTTTATCATCTATTTTAAATCCCATTGGCTTAATTAAGTGAAGAGTTGAGTTTGTTAAAACACAAGTTCGCGCAATATTCCCTGTGTTTTGTGGTATTTCTGGTTGATATAACACTATATTTAAATTCATTTCTTCGTAACCTCCCATTAAAAAAGTAAGATGACCTCATCTTACTTTAATGAAACTATATAAAAAATGATACTATATCAATCTTCATTAGTCAAAGATTTTAGTATTTGTTAACAGAATATTTTCTTCTATCTTATGAAAACTAATTTATTTCTTTAATTAATATAGAAATTGATGTAAAACCATATTTTAAAGTTTAAATATTTTCTTTATGGCTTTTGCAACTCCATTTTTCTTATTTGTATCAGTTATATAATCTGCTAAGTTTTTAACTTCAGGTATTGCATTTCCCATGGCAACTCCTACACCTGCATATTCAATCATCGAAACATCATTTTCATTGTCTCCTATACAAACTATTTCTTCTCTTTTGAATCCATAATAATCTGCTAATGCTTTTACTGCATTTCCTTTTGAAACTCCTTGATTATTAATTTCAACGCTTCGACTTCCTGCTCCAAAATATACAATTTTGTCTATCCCATTTAGTTTTTCTTTAAGCATTGATATTCTTTTAGGATTTATTGAAAAGACTATGCATTTAGTTATTTTTCCTTTATTTTCTCTAAAGAATTTTTTCCAATTATCTATATCTTTAATAACATAATAATTTATTTTTAAGGTATCATATCCAACTTGTTTTGTCATATATAATTTAGTTACAAACTTCATTAATTCACTGCCACAATATATCCCATCTAATGTATAAAAATGAAAATTAAAATTCATTTCATATAAAGTTTCAACAAGCTTAATGCATTGCTCAGTTTCTATTGGGTTTTCATATATAACTTTATTAGTATGCTTTTCTCTAACTATTGCTCCATTTGCTGCAATAACAGGTGATTCAACCCCTAAAAGATGAGAGTAATACGCTGCATTATTATATATTCTACCTGTAGTTACTACTATTTCTACACCTTTTTCATGAATTTGTTTTATTACTTTTTTACTTTCTTCTGATATTTTTTTCCCTTTACCTAGTAAAGTTCCATCCATATCAATACAAACCATTTTGTATTCCATAAAAAACTCCTTTACTCACCCTTTAATATTACTATAATATCATTCTACTATAATTTCGACAATAAATTTAATATAAGAAAGAATTTATAATATATATTGTATTTGTATAAAAAAAGAATGATATCATTTTTAATATCATTCTTTTTATTTATTTAATTACTACTTTTTAATTTTATTTATTAAAATTCTATCATTTTAATTTGCTTCTGTTGGATTTACAGGTGCTTCATTTGGTTTTGTATTAACCTCTTTCTTTTTAGTTCCCTTTTTTATAATTGTATTTGTTGTTAGGTAGACATCTGTTGCTATAAAATCTCTAGAAACTTCCACTCCATTTTCATATGTTACTTGATAGGAGCTTGCTTTGTATCCAGGCATTCCATAAACTTCTACTTTTTCAGTTCCTTCTTCCATAGTTGGATCTTCTTCATAGGTTATTTCAGGATTATATTTTTCATGAACTTCATTTACAAGTTCATAAGTTTTTCCACCCATTGCGTCTACATTACCATATACACTAAATGATACTACTCCACCACCTACATACCCTTGAATATATACTGGGAAATCATATGAATTTTTGAACTTATAATCTATAACTCCATTTGCTACAGTTGCATCTAATCCTGGTTCTGAATAAGAAACCGTTAGAGAATGATTCATTCTTTCTGTTGACCTTAAATTTGCTCTCATAGCTGCTCTATAAAGAGTTGTTGATACTTGGCATATTCCTCCACCATAATCTGGTACTATTTTATTTCCTACATAAGTATTTGCTTTTTCATATCCCTTATCTGGAGTTGTATCACCTATTAATTCATTATAACTAAATTCTTCTCCAGGCATAACTATTGTACCACTAACAATTTGTGCCGCAATTTCCATATTTCTAACTCTTCCATCACCAGTATTTTTATAACTACTACTATACCCACTAATTTTTCCTGTTATTTTATTTAAATCATCAGCTTTTATCTTAGCTTGTTGTTCCTTTAATTCAAAAGATAATTCCTCCATACTATCAGGATTACCATTAATATTTTCTATTAATTGGTTATGAAGTTCTTCATCATCTATTCTCTTTCCATTAATATCTGGCGTAACTGTTATATTCCCTGAATTTATTTCTATTTCAGCATTTTTAGCTACTATATTCACTTCAGATTTTACTTTTTCTTCAAAGGCTTTTAAGCTTTCTTCATCAAATGAAATCTTTGATTCCATATTAACAACATTATTATTTTTTATCATCGAATTCTTTGCCATGATGCCTTTATCTTTTCCATAATTGATAGCATCTACTACAGTAGCCTCTATATCATATTTAGGATTTATATCCTTATAATTTAGCTCTAACTTCTTATCTCCAACCAAAACTGCTAGTTTCTTGTCCATAATTACGTTAGGTAATTTCTCATTTAGCAATGCTATGGCTTCATCTTTATTTAATCCACTTAAATTTACACCATAAACACTAATCCCTGGATAAATTTTATTTTCCCATGCTTTAACTCTGTTATTAACTGAAACAATATATGATATAATTCCTATAACTAATAATACACTTACTACTCCTGTAGTTATTAATAAGTTTTTATTCTTTTTTAGTATTAAACTTTTTTTGTTTTTATTTTTTTCTTCCAAATGCCCCACTCCTCTCTAGAATAAATTTATTATAATTTGAGAAAACATAACTTTTACTATGATTATAATATTACTATATCATTATTATTATATTATATTCTATAGTTTATTTTAATATATTTATGTAATGATAATAATTATTTTTTCTTATTTATATCTTGTGATAATATTTCTTATATACATTAAAAAGTGTACCTTTTTAATTACAATATAATTAAGGCCTATAATACTAAATTTAACTTTAATATTATAAGCCTTTAGATAAATTTTAAACTTAAATATTTTATTAAATATTCTATACAGTAACTCTACTTCTTACTTGAGAAGTTTCTCCATCATAATCAAAAGCCTCTATTGTTATATTAACAGGAGACGTTGTTGGAACTGGTAGTTCTGATAATGCAACTTGGAAATTGGTATCATCTTTTCCTACTGTTCCAATCCAATATCCATTTTCAAATAAATTATATCCTAATAAATCTACATCATCATTTCTTCTCCAAGAAACCCTTAATAACCCACCTTCTTTACGAGCTTTCAAGTCTCTTACTTGCCTTGGTTGCATAAGTAAATCTAAATTGTCTGGCCCCCAATTAGCATCTACTGGATTTCCTACGCCATTAACTTTTGCTGTTTCACTATATTGCCATATCCTCCATCGTTTCCATCCACCCACATCTGGTGGAAATGGAGGATTACTTGGAATAGCTGTGTACATTGCTATCCATAATGGCATACTTTTTAATGGTTGAGATCCATTTGGTAATTTAAAATTATTATATAATTCTACAAAGAACACTCCTGTATATAGCATTAATTTTCTTCTAGTTTTTCTTTCAAATCTTTTTCTAAATCTTTCTACCCAATCAACTAATGCCTTAGTACTTATTTTATTATCTGTTGGTGTCTCAACATCTAGTACTGGAAATAAATCTCCATAATTTCTTTCCCCAAATCCTTCCTGCAATATGTTTATGAAATCATCACATTGAGAATCTGCAGTAGTTAAATCATAAGATGGCACAGCATAATGATAAGCCCCTACTGGTATTCCATAATTTCGAGCTGCTTTTGCAAACTCCAAAAATCTTCTATCAACTCTAAATCTCCCCGAACCTGACCCTGATGACCTTAAATATAAAAAGTCTATAGTTCTTGCTAGAGTTTCAAAATTAACATTTTGAGTATATTCATTTATGTCTATTCCAAATCTACTATTAGGATTTTTATTTTGCATTTTTCCTCCAAGAAAAATAATCTCTATATTAGTTTATTACTATCTTTCTTAAAGGTTACTTTATTTAATGTCTTATTGACTTTAATTTTATAAAAAAGCTTACATCATTATCTATGCATTCAGCCCATATACTTCCACTATGTAACTCTATTATATTTTTTGAAATAGCAAGACCAAGTCCACTTCCCTTTGTATTAGAATTTCTAGCCTCATCAACTCTATAAAATCTATCAAACAGTCTATCTACCTTTTCTTTTGGAATATTTTCTCCTCTATTATTTATTACTATATTTACAAAACCTTCAGATTCATATGAAGATATTTTTACCTGTCCTGGCTTAAAGGAATATTTAATTGCATTAGAAAATAAATTTTCAAAAACTCTAACCATTTTTCCTGCATCAATTTCTACAATACTTTTTTCATCTACAAACTTTTTAACTACTTCTATTTCATTTTCTTCAAAAACAGGAATATACTCTTCTATAATCTGAGATAAAAACTCTACAATATTAACCTTAGTTTTCTCTAATACTATTCCCTTATTATTAAGCTTTGTATATTCAAATAAATCTTCTATAAGTTCTTTAAGTTGATTAGACTTATTAAAAGCTATATTTAAATATTCCTTCATAATACCTTCATTTTCATATTTTCCATCTTTGACTAATCCTATATACCCCATTACAGAAGTTAAAGGGGTTCTTAAATCATGTGAAACATTTGTAATAAGCTCACTTTTGGTTTTTTCTGCTCTTCGTTCTCCTTCAATTCTATTTTCTATTTCAAAAGCCATATTATTTATATTCTCCGCTAATTTCTTTATTTCATCTTTTCCCTTTTCTTCAATTCTATAAGATAAATTACCATTTGATATAACTGTTACTCCAGATACTATTTCTTCTATGTATTTCATTTTTTTATTAGTTATTATTATAAATATTGATATAAACATAATAACTGATAAGAAAAGAGCTAAAAATGAATTTTTATCTACATAATAATCATAAGATATATATGGTGTTGGTATTTTAAAATATATAAGATATGCTCTATCTTGACCTATATTAACTGGATAAAGAAAAACTCTCTCATCTCCGTCTTCCGCTACTGAATTACTCTTATCTATTACTGCATATATATCTAATTTTTCTTGAAACTCTCCATTTATCTTATATAATATCTTTCCATCTAAATCTGTTATATATATCTTAGTCTTTTCGTTATAATTTTGCTCTAAGATACCTTTTATTTTAGTTTCATCCTTTAGACCGTCTATTTCTTCTCCATACTCACCACTTAATCTTTTAGCTATATTATTAGCTTCTGATTGGATTTCACCAATATTATATTCAAGATTAGTTATTGTTTTATTTTGAGATAACATATTGTTAGCAAAACCATAAAACATAAATGATAGAAAGAAACATATTCCGAAAACAACCATAAGCTCAAATCTTATACTTTTCTCTATTCTTTTATATATCCATTCAAAAACTTCTCTAATTCTCATGCCTATTTTAGAGTTATAAAACTTGCTGATAATCCTAACTATAAAATTTCCTGAACTTCCTATTGATTTAGTACTATCTTTCTCAAGCTTTTCTTTTTTTTCTTTCTTCTCCTTTTTCTTTCTACCTATCAATTTTATATCCTACCCCCCATACAGTTTTTATGAACTTTGGTCTTCTAGGATCATCTTCTATTTTCTCTCTCACTTTTCTTATATGAACCATAACTGTATTATCAGATTGCATAAAATCTTGTTTCCACACACTGTTATATATATTTTCAATACTAAATACTTTTCCTCTATTTTCTCCTAGCAAAACTAATATATCAAATTCCGTTGGAGTAAGTTTTATTTCTTCCCCCTCTTTAAAAACTTCATGTGTTTCTAAATTTATACTTATTTCATCAATATATAGAATATTATCTTCTCTAACTTCAAGCTCTTCCTTAACAATTGTTTTATTAAATCTTTTATATCTTCTAAGTTGTGATTTAACCCTAGCTACAAGCTCCAATGGATTAAATGGCTTTGTTAAATAATCATCAGCACCTGTGTTTAGCCCTAATATTTTATCCATATCTTCAGATTTTGCAGATAACATTATTATAGGCATTTCCCTTTCTTCTCTTATTTTTAAACAAGCCTCTATACCATTTACCTTAGGCATCATTATATCCAATATTATTAAGTCAACATCATTATTTGAAAGCATATTTAATGCCTCTTCACCATTTTCTGCTTTTATTGTTTCATATCCTTCACCCTTTAAATATATATCTATTAAATCTCTAATTTCCTTTTCATCATCTACTATTAAAATTCTTTCTCTACTCAAAGAAATTCACTCCCCTCTACTTCTAAGAATTAGTTTACCATAAAAGAAGCAGTCTTTTAATTCTTCATTTTAATTTTTTACTTCAATTATTTGTATTAACTATTTATTTATATTTTAGTTAAAATATCTTAATATTAAACTTTATTATTCCTTAAAAAAACCTTAATATCTGATACTTTAGAATTATGCTTTGTAAAGACATACTATAAATATAATATATTTATTTAAACTTATATAAAAAAGAATGTTTAAAAGTAAATCAAGTTCTAACTTACTTTCAAACATTCTTTTTGTCATAAAATCAATCTTTACATTAATTAATCCCAATTTTACAGCTATTATTAGTTAACCTTAGTTCATTTATAATAGCATTTGTTATATTAAATTTCTATATCCTTAGCTAAAAGTAAACTTCCTATAATTCCTGCATTATCTTCAAGTATTGGTGGCACTATAAATTCTTCAAGATTAGGCATTTCAACATACTCTGCCATAAGTTTTTTTAATTCTCTTCTTATTAACGGAAAGACTTGCCTTTGCTTCATAACTCCACCACCTAAGATTATACGTTCAGGACTCAATATTAAAACATAACTCATTATTGCTTGGGCAATATAGTAAGCCTCTATTTCCCATGCTTTTTCATTTTTCTCTAATTCATATGCTTTCACTTTATATCTTTCTTCAATAGCTGGTCCAGCTGCCATACCTTCAAAACAATTTTTATGATATGGACATTTGCCTTCATAATTATCTTCCTCATGTCTTCTAACTAAAATATGCCCCATTTCTGGATGGCTAAAACCTTCTAATATTTTACTATTTACTACTGCTCCACCACCTATTCCAGTTCCAATAGTTAAATAAATACAACTGTTTAAACCTATTGCTCCACCCTTTTTAAGTTCTCCATAAGCTGCTGCATTTACATCTGTTGTCCATGCAATTGGAATATTATACTTTTCTTTTATTGCACCTATAAAATTATAATTATTCCATCCTTTTTTAGGAGTACTTGTTATATAACCATAGGTTTTAGAATTTTTATTTATATCTATTGGCCCAAAAGAACCTATTCCTATTGCACATATCTTATATTTATCAAAAAATTCAAAAACTTCTTTCATTGTTTCTTCTGGAACTGTTGTTTTTATACTTACTCTCTCTAAGATATTTAAGTTTTCATCACTTACTGCACAAACAAATTTTGTTCCTCCAGCTTCTATTCCTCCATATAGCATAATAATGCCCTCCCTTAGTTTTATTAATTCCTATATTATAATATAGAAATGTGTAATTGGAAATATTTTGATTGATTCATTTTAAAATCATATAATCCTATTAACTTTTATAATATTAACAGTATAACCAAGATTACATTGTTTATTTTGGTCTATGGTAATCATATATGGCTTCTCTTCAAAATACTTACTATCATCCGTCATAGCTGGTAGCCCATGCCAGGGTTCTAAACAAATAAAAGGCGCTCTCTTTTTAGGAAAGGTCCATAACGCTAATACAGGAAATCCCTCAAAACAAAATCTAACTCCATGATTTCTTTTATTATGTTTAAGAACAACTGAATGTGATTGTATTTTATCTAAAATTATTGCACCTATATCAAAAATTTCATAATTTAGCGGTAACACATTAGTGTTGTTAATATATGGAATAGATTCCTCTTTGCTAAAAGCCTCATCATTAGGAGGAATCATCGCTTCGTTTGTAATTCTTTTATCAAAAAGTATTGAATACTCATCAAAACTTTCATCATTATTCAAAGGCACTTTAAATCCAACATGGCCACCTATGCAAAAACTTATTGGCTTATCATCTATATTCTTTATACAATAAGATGTTTTAAATCCATACTCAATTAATTCATGCTTAATATATAATTCAAATTCATAAGGGTAAAATTTACGTGTATCATCATTACTTCTAAGTAAAAACAATATAAAATTGCTTCCCTTTTCAGCAACCAAGAAATCACTATTACGAGCAAACCCATGTTTATTAATACTAAACTTTTGTCCATCAATAATAGTCGTATTATCTTTTAAAGCCCCTATTATTGGAAAAAGATGAGGTGAGCGCCCTACCCAATATTTTTCATCTCCATTCCATAAATACTCTAATCCACTTTCGTCCTTATAAGAAATTAATTCTCCTCCAAATGTATCAGCAATTGCAGTAAATTCATTTAATTTTAGTTCAATTAACATAAAAACTACTCCCTATTAGCGAAAAAATACTTTACCAGAATTTCAAACCAGCTTATGCCATGAGCCTTTAGCCCTTTAAGATTAAAATGAGCACTATTATTAATTCTATTATCTCCCAAAATATTATCTGTGTTAGGTCCCAATAAAACATCTTTATCATTACAACAATTTCTTTGAGCCTCCAAAATAGCTTTCTTATCTATATTTTCTGCTTTTGGATGATAAGATGCATTGGCTATTACCCAAGGAATATTTAATCCAGTATCTCTACGGCTTCTATATATTAAACTCTTTAATAATACTTCATATTCTTCTCTAGTAGTTTTATTAACAGCATCAGTTTCTCCTTGATGCCACAGCACAGCTCTTGCTCCATTTTCCTTTATTGTATTTAGTGCATTAATTATTCTTTCATATTTAATAGTTCCTTCTCCGAATTCCTTAATTCCAGCCCCTCCCCATCCTGTTGCTAAAAAGCCTATTGGCATATCTAACTCTTTGGCTAGGGCTGACCCTAAAGTCGGCCAAATTGAGCCTCCATTCCCCATATCTACTTCCGGTCCAATTTCACATGGTTGAGGATCATTACATTTAATCCATTGGTTGATTTGTGTATTCCAAGATAATACTCTATTATCATCACTTTCAGTTAATACTTCTCCAAAATTCAGGGAATTTGATTGGCCACCTGTGATAAAAATCTCTCCTACACCTATATTTTCAACGAAGTCCTCTTCAACAACATTCTCATCTTCGTCAAAGGCTTTCATTCTAACTTTATACCATCCAGTGCATGGTAATTCTATTTTCACAGTTCCTCTACCATAATATAATTCTAAATTAATCCATGGAGTTTCAACATCTTTACCAGTTGCCTTAACTTTAATTGCTACAACAGGTCTTGTATAAATAATTTCAATAGGTATAATTGCTTTATTTTCATTATTTCTTTGATAAATACAAGGACTTAATGGTTTATTTATTATTGTACAACGTGGTTGCATTAATATCCCTCCTTAAAAAGACCATATCAGGAAGTAATTATAAGCTTCTTAATATGATCCTTTCATTTAATTCTATTTATACCTTAATCTTCTCTCCCTTTTTAGCAAATATAAATATTCCTATTACTATAAGGATACTTGCTATATACGGTAGTTTAGATGATGCATCCCCTGTATTCGGTAGATATCCAATCTCATTTGATTCTTCAATAGGATTAGTAGGCTTCTCAGCTGGATCTGTAGTTCCTTCTCCTGGATCTTCAGGCTGTTCACCTGGATCTATAGGCTCTTCTCCTGGATTTTCAGGCTCTTCACCTGGATCTGTAGGTTGAACTTCTATTACAACTGAAGTATGAGCAATCCTTGAACTAGGAATTGATCCTGTACCTGTAGTGCTTCCTGCTGTATAATACATGTGTAATATATTATCTTCCTCATAAAACCAAGCATCTGATGCTTTATTTGAATCAGGTTCTTCTAAAACCGAATCATAAAGTGTACCAATTCTCTGTACAGCTCTAAAATCATCACTTATAGATTCAATCTCTATATCTCCATTTGAATTATGAAAAACAATATATTTATTATTATCCCATATCAGCAACCTTGGTGATGCAATATTACCTTTATCCTTATCTATTGGCGTGATTAATGCCTCTTCATTTACTTCCCAATCTTCTCCATTCTGAGAAGTTGCATAGTTAACTTGTCTTTTACCTCCAACATTACCTGTTAGTAACATTGTATATTTATTTCCATTGTCAGTTATCTCATTATTATAAACACTTACTTGATAGGCTTGACTACTCTTTCCATTAAAGTCACTTAAATCTATGACTTTCTTTTTAAAATTAAAGTTAATACCGTCTTTAGAGGTAGCTAACATTACTGAATTCTTAGCTTGACTATAATACATATTAAGCTCACTAGATTCATTATTCCATATTGGAGCTGCACCTGTAACATCTCCTTTAGAATCTCCGCTTAAAGTGCTTGTTATAATTGCTGCTCCGTAATTATATGGAGTCCATGGTCCTTCTGGACTTGGAGCTGTAGCTAAAGCAATTCCACCACTTCCACTAACATAGCTAAAATACATATAATAATTATCAATAGGACTTTCAAAATAATCTTTTGCTTTAATTACTGAAGGAAGTTGAATGTTTGATCCTGTTCCTTTAGTTAGTTGATCACTATTTAATATTGTTTCTCCAGCTTTAAATTCAGGTAACTCTATATTTTCAAAAATTCCTAGGGTTACTATATCACTAGTTATACTTTTGCCATTATAAGTTGCAGTAACTGATAGTTCTACTGTTCCTTGAACCAATGCAATTAAGTTACCATTTTCAGACTTTAATATATTTTCATTGCTACTATTAAACTTAAGGTCTATATTCTTTAAGTCTGAAATTCTATTATCCTTTAATAATACTTCAACCTCTGGTTCTACAGTTTCACCAACTATTAAATTTGGCTTATTAATTTTAAGAGAAACATATTTAATTTCATTTTTCTCTTCATCACTTAATTCTTTTGCATGAATTATATTGGCATGAAGACGTTTTCCACCCTCATAAAACATATGCCAAACACCTTCATCATCTTGTATAAATACAGGAGCACCAGATCTTGCGTAGTCTGGATAACTATCTGATGAGTCATAAAATACACCCCAATGGATTTCTTTATCTAGACTCTCTCCAACTTCCACTGAATACATATTTCCTGTACTTCCATGACACATTATATAATATCTGCCTTCCCATTCCATAAAATATGCTCCAGATATATTTCCAGCATAATTCATATTTGGGTCACTATCTGGCGATACCAATGCTTCCTTTACAGGAGTCCAATCTATTCCATCCTTCGAATGAGCATAATAGATTTTTCTCATATTGGCAGTGTTATTTATCATAATTGTCATTATATATTTATTATCTAATCCAGGAATTTCATGCTCCACTACACGTGCATAGCTTGATTCTGTCAGACCTTTACCTGTTGGTGAGAAATCATTAGCTCTAACACATTCACCACCATATGTCCAATTTACTAAATCATCTGATGTAGCATATCTTGTTACATTATTTTCTCCATGGAAGTACATAAAGTACTTATTATACGTAGAATTCCACATTACATCTGGAGATGAAACATGTGTTACATTATAATAGTAATTCCCATTCTCACTTTCCCAACTATTGGATATTAAAGGATTACTTCCATATTCAGTCCATGGTCCATCTAAAGTTGGTGCTGTTGCTAAACATATTCCAGCTGGAGCATCATGTGGTGCATAGAACATATAATAACGATCAATTGAATTTTCTATTGGATGAACCTTTGTATCTACAATTGAAGGAAAATTAAATTCCTTTGTTGGATTATACTTATAATCATCAATTTTTATGATTTCATCTATTGAATAGAAGGTAGGAAAAACTGGTGCCTCTAAGTTTTCAGTAATTATATATTGATCAGAATTTCTTGAAATGTTATCAAATTTAACTTGTACATAGTATGTCCCTATTTTAAGAGAATCTGGCAAAATTAAATTTATCTCACCTTGATTATTTATAATAGTACCTTCATTTCTTATGCCACTAACAGGTATATTTTTTGAATCTACCAATAAAGCTTCAAAAACTGTGCCATCATCAACTAAATTTGTTTTAATTGATGTTCTTATAGTATTTTCACTTCCCTCTTTATGAGTGTAAGATGAAAGTGTTACTTCGGATATTTCTTTTCGTTTCTCAGGTAGAATAGTACCATTCCCTATTTGTACTGACTTAACATCTAGATTGCAAAGATTTCCTACATCTGCACCTAATCTTACCAAGTCTCCATCCTTCATTTTAGCAGCATCTATCTTTTCGAATAACTTATTATCATCAATGTACAAATCGAAACTTCTATTTCCAGTAGTTTTATCACGTTCTCCAATTAGGAATGTATATTCGTGCCACATAGTCGTATCTATATTAACTACTTTATTATCTCCATTCCAATTAATTGCAGTAACCTTACCTGTTTTATCATCACCGTATGTTAAAAATATTTTTGAGATTCTTCCATTTTCATTGTTATCAATCCCCTTAGTCCTTATTGATATCTCACTACCACCGCTAGCAATAGGAGCTGGAACTCTAGCCTCTATTTTCACTGTAAAAGCTTCATTGTCCGGTAAATCTAAATTGGAAGGTGAGGCTAACCATAGATATTTTCCTTGTTCATTATCAGATAAAGTTGATTTTGAAATGTTAGCATACCCTTCATCTTCATTAAAAATCACTTTACCATTACCAGCACCAACTTCTCTCCAATTACCTATATTTGACATACTCTTGTTGATTATATTCCATATATCCTGCTGTCCAATATTATAAGCGTAAGCAGATGTAAAATTTGCAAATATCATTACAACAAGATAAATTATACTTGTCCTTTTCAAAATATTTTTTTTCATCCCTATCTCCTTTATGTTTAGACTCTTTTTGATATACTTTACAAATTCTTATTACTATCTTTGACTTCTACATACAATAGTTCTTGTACATATCCGCCAATTCATCTAAGTATGTATCTTTTATCTTGCCTATATTCATAAGATATTTATAATCATAAAAATTGGGAAGACAATCTAACTTTAGTATCTTTTTAGTAAATCCATGGGCTGCTATTTCACTGCACCTACTGATATTCGCCTTACGCTTAAAATTCATAAACTTTACTGTAACAACTGGGTCTAAAACCTCTGAAACTACTGTGTTATTTGATAATTCATGATAATGAAAAAATTCATGACCTAGATGAATCTTTAGTGATAATTCTTCTGATATACCACTAATATTAGCTAGTTCTTTTATAGAATCTTTATAAATTATAACTTTGCTTTTATTATGTTTATCCCACTCAAATTGTGCTCTGAAATTAACATTATAAAAGTTACCATTATTTTGTGAGTATTCAATATCTATTTCATTAATTTTATATAATTCAAATATATCATGAACACTATATAAATCAGCTACTTCATATCCAATCTCTAAGCTTTTTAATATATAGTCTTTCACCTTATATTTTTCAATTTTATGAAAAAGTAAATCTTCAGATATTTCACCAAAAGCAAGCACCTGATCTAAATCTTCAATCCTTGTCATGATATTCCCTCATTTCAAAATTATTTATATGCTACAGCAATTATATTGTCATCATCTTTTAAGAATTCAGTTTCTAAGTCAGTGATTGATAATAACTGTTCTAAATTTTGCATACCAGTTAAATCAAGCATCTTTTCCTTATAAAATAGAAATACTTTAGGTATAGTTGCGTTTGCATCAGAGAATGTAGTGTTTTCATCAACAAATTCAACAAATTTGCTGTGGATTTCAGATTTTGAGAATTCCACAAAAAATGCCTTCTCCTTCTTTAATCTCACTACACCTTCACGATCTATTACACAACTACTACTTTTTTTCTTTTTGATTAATCCAAATAACTTACTTTCCTCAACTAAGGATTCAATTAAATGCCATCTACCTGTACTAAAAATAGGAGACACATTAGTTAAATTACTTCCTAAAGCCTCAGAAGCAATTTTTAATAACTCTTCTTGGTTAAGTGATTTTGCATTCAAATCCTTGTTTCTAAATTCAGTGGCACCAGTTGCTACTGCACGTACAATATTCTTTTGACTATCAATTTCTATGTTGACATCTACCGTTTCTTCATTTGCTCCAGATTGAATAATCTTTTCTATTACATCTGCACGTATACGCTTAATGTCTTCTTCTGTAGGATTAACTATTGTACGTTCTATCTGCTCTCTTACCATTGCAAGGGCAACACCTATAGTTGAAATAAATGGTGCATTTTTTGCTAACTTCCATTTGAAATCATAGTGTTCAGCTAATGCATTTACTACAACTGCACCACTTCCACCTCCACCTACAAGGACTATGAATTTTCTATCTAGATCATATTCTTGAATTAATTCATCAATTACTATAGATAATTTATTTATTGCAATCTTCATTACTTCCTTAGCAGCTTCTTCTATACTTAAGCCAACATATTCTGCTAAAGTTGCCCATGCAATTCTAGCACTTTCAATATTTCCTCTAGCATAATCACCTTCTGGAACATAATTTAAAATATTCGCAGCACCTGCTAGTGTTAATGAATAATCATTACCACCTCCACTTTCAACTACTGCATATTCCTTTGGATCATCATCTCTTGGTGAAATAAACTTGATTTTAGGTAATGAAAACTTCTTTTCCTCTGTAAAGCATTCATATTCAATTCCTGCAATATGGGCACTTCTTGGTCCAACATCTACTATCTTCTTATCCTTAACTCGTATCATACTACCACCAGCTATGGCTAATGTTCTAACATCTAAAGATCTTAAGTATGTTTTATGACCTCCAACTTGAGCATATTTAATCATTACCTTACCATTTTTTATTACAGAAATATCTACACTTGTACCACCAACCTCAAAGAATATTCCATCAGAAACCTTTTCATACATTAATGCACCAGCAACTCCAGCTGCAAGTCCAGATAACATTGTTAAAATAGGTCTTTTTCTAACTTCATTTATACTCATTACACCGCCATCACAGCGCATAATCATCAAGTTTGATTTTATATCCGTATCTATTACAGCCTTTTCTGTCATATTTGCTGTCTGCATCATTCTAGGTATTAAACTAGCATTTACAACTGCTGTCCTCGTACGCATTTTTAATCCATATAATTCAGAAATTTCATGTCCACCTGTAGCAAATAAACCCTTTCCATTTGCAATTTCAATTACTTTCTGTTCATTTTCTGGATTATCTACGCTATATGCTTCTGAAGCAACAATTACATCACATTTATCCTTAATTAAAGTATTTATTGCTTCATTTATTGAAGCTTCATTAACATCTTTAGAATCAATAAATAAATGCTCTGATTTTAAATACTTACCTTGAGCTAATTCAATATTCTCTACGTTAGTTTCCTTCTTTGCACCTCTTGAATCAAAACCTGTACCCATACCAATAATACCAACGCTTGCTACATCACCTTCCAATAAAGCATTTGTAGCCTGCGTTGTTCCATGAGCTATGAATACAACGTCATTAGGAGAAATATTATTCTCTTCTAATATTGCTTTTATTATCTTTACAACTCCTACAGCTACCCCTTCTTCATGAGTAGTTGGAATTTTCATTTTAGCTATTAATTCATATGTTTCATTATCTATTGCTACAGCATCTGTAAAAGTTCCACCAACATCTATCCCGATTCTTACTTTATTCATAATAAATCCTCCTATCTTATATACAATGTATAGTTCATCTAAGACTTCCATTATTTAAGGTAGTCTTAGATGAATCTAATTCTAATAAATCATGAATGCTGCTACTATTAAACCAACAATTGTTGATAGAAAAATCCAAGGAATTGTTTTCTTTATTATTTCATTTACATCTTGTTTAGTGAAATCCGCAACCCATACATTATGAGAATTAGTAGGATCACATACAGCTTGCACATTTGAATCTAAACGTAAAGCTACCATAGCAGCTATAGGATTCATTCCTCCTGCAGCAAGTAAAGCAATAATTCCACTTCCTAATCCCCATACATTTAAAGGTCCACGATAAATTGCAAGTGGTGATAATAAACCAAATACTAATATATACATAATTGGATTTGATGGTATTAATAAATTAATAGCTGGTTGAAGGATTGCTGCTACTTCTGGTGACATTACAGAATTTAATAACATACCTATACCAATCATTAATCCTGCTGCACCTGCAACATCTTGAATACCTTCTACAAAAGCACTTGATACTATGTGTAAAGGATTTTTGGGAGTAGATAAAATAAGTGCAATTAAAATTCCTATAATAACTGCTGGTACTAATTGTAGTTTAAAAGCGAATACTAATACTACTGGGATAATTGGACTAATTAACGCTATAGTTCTAACTTTCTTTTCTGTTCCTCTTGCTTGTGCGTCTGTAGGCATTGCCCACGCTTTTCTAATTTTTCCTTGATACTTAACAAAATATACTATCATAAGAACTGCTACGATTATTAATGGGATTCCACATAACCATGAATACTTTGTAACTGTTTCAAGCGGTAAACCTAAAACATCAATATAAACTGCTAATGTACTAACTGAGAATGTTACTCCAATTCCGTTTGAAAGCAATAAAACTATTCCACTAACTAATGGGCTTAATCCTGCTGATATCATAATTGGTATAATGATTGTACCTACTAGGATTACCATACCAAGACCATTAGATGCCGCAAATATTACTGAAGATACAGCTAAGAATGCTAAGGCTATTGGTAACGGCTTATCTCCAGCAAGTTCAGCAGCTTTTTTTATAATTGTACTTGTAATACCAACCTTACTTAAAACTTTACCAAATAAGGATCCAAATATGAGACCAGCAATTGCTGTACTCATTCTCATGGAGCCTGCTTCTAATACATTTTTAGCTATAGTAAACTTTTCTGGGTCTTGTGCCATAAAAGGAATGCCAGCTATAAATGCTATTGCTATTGCCATAATTGGTAATGCTAAAATTGTTGAAATCTTCCTTCCTACCATTAGCCCTACCAAACCGAGAAATACCACTAAGATCAAAATTAATTGTAATGTACTATTCATAATTATTCCCCCTATATTTCAATATAACTTCCTTGTTTAATTAATAAAGATTGTAATTCCTTAATATCTATATTCCTAGTATCACCATATTTAACTGCTAATGCTGCAGCTACCCCAGCTGCTTGTCCTAATGCTGTCAATGTTGGTGTTGTTCTAATTGCTGCTTGAGCTTCGAAAGTTGCTGATACACATCTTCCTGTGACTAATAAGTTCTTAAATTCATTAACCACCATAATATCGTATGGAATGCTATAATAATCATCAAAAGATTTAGCATGAACACTCATAGTACCTTCTCCCTTAGGGTTATGAATATCAATTGGATAAGCGGAATGAGCTATTACATTTTCAAATCTTTTCCTATCCAAAACATCCTCTGCAGTCAATGTATATTTCCCACATATTTGTCTACTTCCTCTAACTCCAATTGAAGGTCCCGTTATTACAACTTTTGCATTTTTAAATCCTGGTATTCTTCTTACTAGAAAATTGTATAGTTCTTCACATTGCTTACGACCAATGAATTCAGCCTCAGAGATACTTTTTGCATCTACTCCACTATGTTCAATTATTCTTGTTGTATTTATAATAAATTCTCCAGGTACTGAAGTTTCGAAAAATAGTATATCCTCTCTAGGTATTGATAATTCACCTTTTCTCTTACCTTCCTTAAATTCTTCATCAAATCCTATAAAAGATAAGGTTTGAGCTGAATCTAATAAACTAATATCCTTATTTAATCTAGGAAATTTTTCTGAATGCTCTCTAGCATAATTTCTTAGTTCTTTGCTGTCAACATTGTATAATTTCATATTCATTGTCATTGGTTGCATTGCACTGTCAGATTCTCTTCCTAATTTACATGGAACTTTACAGTAATTTGCAATATCCGCATCACCAGTTGCATCAATAAATATCTTTGCTTTATAAGAAGTTAGCCCATCCTTATTACAAATATAAATGGATTTTACTTCTTCATTTTCAAAATCTACCCCAGCAATAAATGAATGATATAACACATCACATTTAGCTTCAGTTATCATTTCATCTAATATTATTTTCATTCCCTCAGTACTAAAGGGGGTTAAGTAGCTTATATAATTTGTTGTATCACGAACATGTCCTGGAGAGTACCCCCTAGCTTTTAAGTTTTGTACAATCTCTTCACCTATTCCTAATATAACTTGTTTTTCTCCTGCGTGAAAGGTCATCATTGGTCCTACCCCACATGCAGTTAAGGCACCGCCTAAGTATCCATTCTTTTCAACAATTAAAACCTTTGCTCCATTTCTAGCAGCCGAAAGGGCAGAAATAGTGCCTGATATTCCCCCACCAGCTACAATTAAATCATAAACCTTACCATGTTCTATAATATTTAGCATTAAGCATTCCTCCATAATTAATTGATCTATCTAAACTTACAATTACCATAATTCAATCATAAGTTTATCATGGAATACAGATATATTATCAATTGTTTGTTAACGTTAACATTAATTAAATATTACCATCTTTTTCATTCCCAGTCAATGCTTTTGAATATTTTTTTCAAAAACTTTCATACTTTTTGAAAATAGGCCATTTATTTTTCTACTATGCATATTTATCGCTTATAATAATTATCAAATATTTTTACCTATTATTACTAGCTATGAATATTGTTTATAATAGAAAAATTTGTTATCATATAAGAAACAACTTTTTTATAGGAGGATGTTAAATGACATCTGTTGTAATTTCGAAAATAATCTCGTTACAATCTAGCTTTACAGTTAGTGAAAATGAAATAAGCCAATTCGTAATTAATAATACAGACTTTGTAATTACAAATACGATAACCAATTTAGCTAAGGCAATTGGTACTTCAGAAGCTAGTATTAACCGTTTTTGTAAAAAGGTAGGTTATAAAGGTTTTAATAATTTTAAAATAGCATTAGCTCAGAGTACTTCTAATAATACTAGAGAAATTCAAAATTATTTAAACAAAGATACTAATATAATTGAATCAGTATCACTTGATTATAGACAACTTATTAATAATACATCAGCTATGCTAAATGAAGAAGCATTAATTAAAAGTGCAAACCTTATTAAAGAAGCAAATAATATTCATATTATCTCTTTAATAAATACATCTTTTGTAGCAAATGAATTTGCCTTTAAATTATCACTAATAGGGTTAAATGTAAAATCTCATACTGATATTTTAGATATTCATCTATGTACTTCTAATATATCATCTAAGGATTTATTAATTGTTATAGTCCCTACATTACTATGTAAGGATATCTATCCTGCTTTAATAGCTTCAAAAGAACGTGGAGCTAAAATAATTTCAATAACAAGTAATGACTCCCCAAAATTAAATGACATAGTTGATGTTAAGTTAATTACTGCTGATAAAATTATTGCTGCTAATTCATTATCCCTTTCTAATAGCTTAATGACATTGTTTACAATTGATTTAATCTACTCCTTATTATTAAGAGATAATAAGAGTTTAAGGCAATGTAAAATGAGCAGTGATACAATTGTTAGTACACATCAAACGATTGACAGATATTTAATCGACTTTTAACTATAAAAATAAGAGCACTAAAGTGCTCTTATTTTTATCAGGAATATATAAAGTTTTTTGGCTAATTAAAATTTTATTTCATCTAATATATTTTTTAATTCATTTATATCTTCTTTAGTTAGATTATCCGATTTAATAAAATTTACTAACATTTCATTTACAGATCCATTAAATACCTTCCTTAAAAAACATTCGCTTTCTTCTTTAATACATTCTTCTTCAGAAATAAGAGGAAAATAAAAATATTCCTTTCCAAATTTTTTGAAGCTAATAACTTCCTTATTCAACAATCTACTAATAAGACTTTTTATAGTAGTTTTCTTCCATAATTGTTTTCCTCTAAGGCTTTCAATAACTTCACTTGACGTTACTTCTTCTAAACTCCATATTACTTTCATGACTTCCCATTCTGCATCTGATATTTTCGGTAAATTCCCCATAAATTTTCCCTCTCTTGATTACGATTGTAATTCTTAATTCAAGTTTACAACCGTAGCCAAAGCTTGTCAACAAATAATGGAAAAAGTATTATCTTATTAACATTTATACCTATTATATAAAGTATATTAACTTTATCGTTAGTATAAAATTTTAGCTATTAATAAAAATGCATATTCCCTTACAATACTATTATCAGAACAACTAAATAGTGTAGTAAGGAATATGCATTTTCTTTTATATTATATTCTAATATTTCTAATAAAGAGTTAATTTATTATATTTTAAATAATTTTAGAGATTTCCAAAAGCAAGTATTAATGCACCAAATACTATTGATACCATTGACATAAGCTTAATTAATATATTTATAGATGGTCCTGTGGTATCTTTAAATGGATCTCCTACAGTATCTCCAACTACAGCAGCCTTATGACAATCTGAGCCTTTTCCTCCTAGAACTCCTGATTCAATATACTTTTTAGCATTATCCCAAGCTCCACCTGAGTTTGACATCATGATTGCAATGGAAAATCCAGTTACTGTAGATCCTGCTAATAATCCTGCAACCCCATTTGGTCCTAATAATAAACCAACTACAATTGGTGTAGCAATAGCAATTACTGCTATTGTTATAAGTTCCCTTTGAGATGATTTTGTACAAATATCAACACATGAAGCATAATCTGGTTCTGCCTTTCCTTCCATAAGTCCTGGAATCTCTTTAAATTGCCTTCTTACTTCCACAACAATTTTAGATGCTGCCCGCCCAACTGCATCCATTGTCTTTGATGAAAATAGAAATGTAATCATTCCTCCAATAAATAGACCTATAAGAACTTGTGGATTTAATATAGATAAATTGAATTCAAATTTGTAAACTCCACTTTTAACCATATTTTCGATTGAATCTTTATACGCTGCAATAAAAGCAAGAGCAGTAAGTGCTGCTGAACCTATTGCAAATCCCTTTCCTGTAGCTGCTGTTGTATTTCCTAGGGAATCTAGAGCATCAGTTCTTTTTCTAACTTCTGGATCTTGATTTGACATTTCTGCTATTCCTCCAGCATTATCTGCTATTGGTCCATAAGCATCTGTTGCTAGCGTTATTCCTAAAGTAGATAACATTCCTACAGCTGAAATTGCTATTCCATATAAACCTAAATTAAAATCATTTGAGCCTCCTGATAAGTTAAAGCTTAGTAAAACTGATATTGAAACGATAATCACCGGAATTGCTGTTGATACCATTCCTAAAGATAGCCCCCCTATTATTGTCGTTGCTGGACCCGTCTTCGTCATATCAGCTAATTTTTTTGTTGGACTATAATTATCTGAGGTATAGTATTCTGTAAAAAATCCTATTAATATTCCAGATAATAGTCCTGATAGGATACTAAAATAAATTCCTATGTTTTCAGTTCCTAATAATGCTTTTACAATGAAAAAGGCTCCAACTGCTACAAATATGGATGATATATATACTCCTCTTCTTAAAGCTTTCAAAAGATTTTTTTGTGTTGCATCTTCCTTAGTTCTAACAAAGAATGTAGAAATTATAGATGCTACTACACCTAAAGCTGCAACTAATAAAGGAACTGCTACTCCTTTTACAGATAATCCTGCAGCTACTGCTAATGCACAAGATGAAACTAGTGAGCCTACGTATGATTCATATAAGTCTGCTCCCATCCCAGCAACATCTCCAACGTTATCTCCAACATTATCAGCTATAACTGCTGGATTTCTTGGATCATCTTCTGGAATTCCTATTTCAACCTTTCCAACTAAATCCGCTCCAACATCAGCTGCTTTAGTGAATATTCCTCCTCCAACTCTAGCAAACAATGCCATAGAAGATGCCCCTATACCAAATGTCAATATATTTGATGCTATTTCAACTACTCTCTCACCTTCTGGTAAGTAATTATAATAACAATTTAGAAATAAATACCCTAATGCTATATAAAATAATCCTAAAGAAACTACTACAATTCCAATTACAGCTCCACTTTTAAAAGAAATATTTAAAGCTCCATTCAAACTTTTTTTAGCAGCGGCTGTTGTTCTTCCATTTGCATTAGTTGCAACTTTCATTCCAATATATCCGCTTAAGCCTGATAAGAAGCCACCAATTATAAAAGAAAATGGTACAAAAATTGAAACATAATCAAATATGCTTAGAAATAAGAATATGACAAACATTAAACCGAAGAATATTCCTACTCCTTTATATTGTCTTTTTAAGTATGCATTTGCTCCTTTTTTAATACTGTTTGAAATCTTTTGTATAATTTCATCTCCATCATCTTCTTTTAGTATTAGATATAATTGATAAGCTGCAAAGAGTAGTCCTAAAATAGATACGATTAGAACTATAAAAATTAAATTCACAATAATTCCTCCCATTTTTATATAAATATATTATCTTCACTTTATTATACGTTTCATATTTTTGGAAAATACTTCACTGTAATAAAAAATTGCGAATATAAATTAAGTTATTGGTAAAAAATCATTGGTGAGAGAAATTTAAAACTAATAATAAAAAGTACACTTATTAATTAAAAAACAAGTGTACTTTCATTATTAATAAAATAATTTATTTATTTTTTATTGATTTATAAATGTAAAATGCAATACTACCAAAAATAATAATTAATTCTATTGGTAAAAATATTAGGAATGAATTACCATTGTTATTTCCTGTTATATCTAATCTTATTTGCATTGATACAAATATTACCATAATCTCAACATTGATAACTCTCATAAAAGTTGATGCCATATTGTATTGTTTTTCTTTATTCTCAGTAGTTATATTTACTGCATAATTGTATATTTGAGGATATCTTCCTAAAATGCTCATAGCTATATATATTATTAATGCTATTGGTAATATATATAATATTGTATTTCTTGAACCATATCCGTCAACCTCACCTCTCATATTATAGTGAGTTGGTACTATATCAGCTGCATCTTTCCAATGCATAAATGTAATTATAACTAAAAATAAAGTTAATATAACCCCCAAAATGTCTATAATTTTATTAATACTTTTATAAGCTTCACTACTTTCCCATTTCTTCATTTATACCACCTAATTTTCTCGAAATTAATTTTTCCTGATAAAATTAAACTTCCTACTCCTTACGACCGAATTATAAATATATTTTTCTTATTTAAAATTCTTTAGTGAATATTCTATTATCATATCTATAAAATTGGTATAGCTTATTCCCTTTTCTCCTGCACTTTGTGGGAAAAGACTAGTTGCTGTCATTCCTGGTAAAGTATTTACTTCTAAAACATATGGAACTCCTTGCTCTGTGATTATCATATCTATTCTTGCATATACAGAACATTTTAGTGCCTTATATGTGTTAAGTGCCATTTCCTTAACTTCTTTATAAAGCTTTTCTTCTAAATTTATAGCAAAATGCTCTGCTCCGTTTGCTGAATACTTTTGTTCATAATCATAAAAATCTGTTTTAGCCTTTATTGCAAGTATTGGAAAAAGTTCATTTTCAAATACAGGGCAAGTTATTTCATCTCCTTTTACAAATTCCTCAATCATAACTTCATTGTCCCATTTTAAGCCTTCTTCAACAGCATTTTCAACATCTTCTCTTTTAGTTACTTTAAATGTTGCAACACTTGAGCCTCCATTTGTTGGTTTTATAAATACTGGATATTTCATTTCTTCTATAGCTTCATAATCAATTTCTTCTATTGATTTAACATTTAACCATCTTGCTGTTCTTATGTTATTAGCTTTTAATATAGTTTTGGTTAAATCTTTATCCATACATAATGAACTACTTAATGTATCACAACCTGAATATGGAATTCCCAAAGTTTTTAGTACAGCTTGAACAGTACCATCTTCCCCAAATTTTCCATGTAGTGCAAGTAAAGCAAAATCTATATCCTTCACCTTTTCTATAACATCTTCCTTCTTATCTATTACAATAGGAACAACTTCATACTTTTCTTTATTTATATGTTGCATCATAGACTTTCCACTATTTAATGATACTTCTCTTTCTGAAGATATTCCCCCCATTAATATTCCAACCTTCATAACAAGTCCTCCAATTTACTATAAAATTTACTTACTTAAATCTTTATTAATTATATCACTATACAATGTATGATTAAAGCAATAAAAGTAAACTAAATTTATAAAAGGGTGTAAAATTTATAACTTTACACCCTTTTTATATACATATTTGTTTCATTTATTTATTATTTTCAACTCATTTACTATTTTAAATTTATTAATTTTAATTTATTTTTATGTATTAACATTAATTATAAACTTAATACTAAATCTGATACTATAATTTTATATTTTTATTAACTTTACTTTTACTAACTTTGTTTTTGCTAATTTCTTTATAATATTTACATTGTTTTGTCAAACTGCATTGTTCACATTTTGGATTCCTAGCAATACAACATCTTCTTCCATGAAAAATTAACAAATGGTGTGCTAAACTCCATTCTTTTTTAGGAAGTTCTTTTTGTAATTGCTTTTCTACTTCTAATACATTGTCTGAATCTGCAAGGCCTAATCTATTTGAAACCCTAAATACATGAGTATCTACAGCTATCGATGGAACTCCAAAGGCATTGGATAAAACTACATTTGCAGTTTTTCGTCCTGCTCCTGCAAGTGATGTTATTTCTTCCATAGTTTTTGGAACTTCACCATTGAAATTTTCTTTTAACTGGTTACACATCATTATTAAATTTTTTGCCTTACTTCTATATAATCCAATTTGTTTTATTCTCTTTTCTAATTCTTCTGTTGTAAGCGTTAAAAAAGCATCTAAATCTGGATAATCCTTGAATAAAGTTTCAGTTATTTCATTTACCTTTTTGTCAGTTGTTTGAGCTGATAATATAGTAGCAACTAAAAGTTGAAAAGCAGATTCATGATTTAGCTCACACTTTGCATCTGGATAATCTTCCTTAAGCTTTTCTAATATTGTTTTTGTTCTTTGCTTCATAAAAATCACCTATTTATATATTCCTCTATATTTTTCAGGTAGTAAAATAGAAATTGACTTCATTATATGCTCCATACATCTTTCATCAAAAACATGTCTGTCTTCATCTTTTTCTTTTACTGGTAATTGTAGCGGCTCACCAATTTTTATATTTACATCTGCATAATTAAACTTTTCTCCACCCATATCACCATTTTTATTTATAGGTAAGAGTATTTCTGTTCCGTACATTCCAACTGGTATTATTTGTGCTTTAGTAAGTCTTGCTATTAATAATACTCCCTTTTTCCCTTCAATCATAGCACCTGTTCTACTTCTTGTTCCCTCTGGAAAGATAACTAAGTTTTCTCCACCTTTAACAAGCTTAACTATTTTTGTTATCGCCTCTTTATCTGCTGAATTTGGCTTTATTCCTACATTTTTTATCATCGCTGTTCCAAGTTTCGTTACAGGGTCATTTGAAAGTTTTATTCCAGCTACGAAAGTTGGATCATATTTTTCTTTAAGAAGTTTATCTAATATTAACCCATCTGCATTACTTAGATGATTGCATATAAATATTTTAGTTCCTTCTACCTTTTCTATATTTTCAAAACCTTCTACTTTAATATTAGCATATTTTTTAAAAAATCTATTTACAATAACTTTTGTTATCTTTATTACTAATGACTCTGGTAATATGTTTATTACCTTTACTAATGTTGGTGATAACATTATTCTCCCTCACTTCCTTTAATTATATTTATATTATATTTTATTACTATTTAAAAGTCTATCCACATAATCTTTTAAATAAGGGGAATCTGTTTTTATTGATTTTATATCTTGATTATTATTATTTATTTTAATTAAAGCATTTCTTTTTAAAACATTTTTACCTCTCCATCCACAAGATGTATTTAAAAAGCTTTCCTTAAATCCTCTATTATTTATGTTAGCTAATTCATGACTATTTTCTTTATTCATAAAATCAAAAGGATAAAATTCATTTATGTTTGAGAAATTTATTTTTTCATTATATGGACAAGTATTTTGACAACTATCACAGCCAAAAACTCTTCCATTTAATAACTTTATATGTTTATCTTCTAAATCTTTTTTTTGGGTTAAATAAGAAACACATATATTGCTATTTTTCTTATATGGATTTATGGATTTACTTGGGCAAGCTTTATAGCATAATTCACATTCTCCACATTCCTTAAAATGTGAAAGTTCTTTAAAGTCTCTTTCATCACAATCTATTTCCATATCAGTTATTATTTCTCCTAAAAAAACATAAGAACCATATTTTTTTGTAATAATCAAATTATTTTTCCCTATAAAACCAATACCTGCTAAATAAGCAATATACCTTTCTGGCAAGAAATTGCTATCTACAAAAGGGATTGCTTTCCCACCAATACTTTCAATGTATCCACATATTTTCCCTAAATAAGATTTTACTACTTTGTGGTAGTCTTCTCCTCTAGTATAAACAGAAAAACCATTATCAAAGTAATCTATATCATGAAGATAAGGGAAAGCTATTGATATAATAGTTTTCCCTTCACTCATATAATTAAACGGATTTATTCTCTTATCAATATCTTTTTCTTCGAATTCATTTTCAAGACCTAGACTTTTTCTTTTATAAAAGAACTCTTTAAGTTCTGTAAACTCTCTACATTTTATAAAACCTAAAGTATCTAAACCTATTGAATTACAGTAATTTATTATATTTTCTTTATTCATGATAACCCCTATATAATCATATTGTTATATATTGTTTTTTTATTTCCATCTTCGTCTATTACTTCAATTATATCATTAATATTTCTAATAATATTTCTTCCAGCACATCCTACAACAGTAGCTTTTTCTGGCACTTCCTTTAAAACTACAGTATTAGCTCCAACTCTAGAACCCTTTTTTAGTGTTATGGGGCCTAAAACTTTTGCTCCTGCTCCAATTATAACATCATCTTCTACTGTTGGATGCCTTTTTCCTTTTTCTTTTCCTGTACCTCCAAGAGTAACACCATGATATATAGTAACATTATCACCAATTTCACTTGTTTCTCCAATAACAACACCCATTCCATGGTCTATAAATAGACCTTTACCTATTTTGGCTCCTGGATGAATTTCTATTCCTGTAATAAATCTAGCTATTTGTGATAATAATCTAGCGCAAAAGAATCTTTTATGACTATATAAAAAATGTGCTATTCTATATGCTATCATAGCATGAATGCAAGGATATAACAAAAGCACTTCTATCTTACTTCTTGCAGCTGGGTCACTTTCTAATATATTGTTTATATCATATCTTAAATTTTTAAACACAGCTATTCCTCCCTTTGTAAAAATTACTTGTAACTAATACTAATCATATATTCCCATAGATATATATTTTTCTCCACCATCTGGTGCTATTACTAAGACTTTTTTCCCTTTTCCAAGTTTTTTTGCTTCTTGAATCGCAACAAATATAGCTGCTCCTGAAGATATTCCTAACAAAATTCCTTCCTTTGACGCAAATTCTTTAGTAACTCTAAAAGCATCGTCATCAGAAACCCTTCTAATTTCATCTATACACTCTGGATTATATATTTTGGGTATAAAACCGGATCCTAGTCCTTGTATATTGTGGGCGGCTGCTCTTCCTCCACTTAAAACTGGTGAACTTTCTGGTTCTACAGCAATTATTTTTATTCCATCTATTTTCTCTTTAAGCTTACTTCCTACCCCAGTTACAGTTCCTCCTGTTCCTACCCCAGCAATAAATACATCTAAATCATTTATGTCAGAGTATATTTCTTCTGCTGTAGTTACATAATGTTTTTTTGAATTTGCTAAATTTTCAAACTGCTGAGGCATAAAGTAATTATCCTGCTTTGCTAGAGCTTTAGCCTTTTCTATGGCGCCATTCATTCCTTGTGCACCATCTGTTAATATAAGTTCTGCACCATATGCCTTTATTAGATCTCTTCGCTCTTTGCTCATGCTATCTGGCATAATTATTATAACCTTATATCCCTTTAATTTTCCTATCATAGCTAGTGCTATTCCTGTATTTCCACTTGTAGGCTCTACTATTATTGAACCTTTTTTTAAAAATCCTTCTTTTTCAGCTTTCTCAATCATTCCTAAAGCTGCTCTATCTTTAACACTTCCACCTGGATTATATTTTTCTAATTTAACATATATTTCAGCACTATCTTCATCAACTAAATTATTTACTTTTAATATTGGTGTTTTCCCTATTAAATCTAAAACGCCATTGTATATCATATTTTCCTCCCTATATATAAGTTCTAATTTAGATAATTTATTTTTAAAGTTTATTACAATTTTATTTCTATAATTGTATAGCTTTCTATAAAAAACAGACATATGTAAATTTTATCATTTCATTTCTCAACTTCAAGTAAACTAAACTTATTTATATTTACTTAAAAACTTAAGGTAATAAATTATAAAAAACTTCGCCTCCAAAATATAGAGACGAAGTAAAACTCTAATTGCAAATCCACTTACTTTTATCTTATTTTTTTCTTCCAAAGTGGATATAATATTTCATCTATTAAATCATGAGTATTTACAGCTCCAATTAACTTGTCTTCTTCATCAATTACTGGTATTGCTAACAAATCATATTTAGCTGCAAGTTCTATTGCTTCATCTACATTAACATCATGTCTAATAACTTCTATATTTTCACTCATTATATCTTTAACTTTAACATCAGGCTTATTTAAAATTAAATCTGATGGGTTTATTGATCCTAATATTCTATCTTCCTCGTCTGTAATATAAATTCTATATAATTCATCTTCTTCTGGTTCTTCCATTTCTCTTAATATATCTATTATTTCTCCTATTGTTATATCTAAATTAAAAGAAATAAAATCTGTGCTCATTATACTACCAACGGCTTCATCTTCATATCTTAAAAGTTCTTTTACTTCTTCAGCATCTTCTTTTTCTAAGTTTATAAGAATTTTTTCTCTTTCTTCGTCATCCAAATCATCTAATATATCTGCAATCTCATCATTTGGCATATTCTCTAAAAGTTCAGCTGCTTTTGTTTCACTTAATTCTTTTATAATACTACCTTTATATTCAGGCTCTATTTCTTCCAATGTATCTGCTGCCAAGTCTTCATCTAATGATTCAAAGATTTGTTTTCTTGAACTTGCATCTAGATTTTCTAGTATATCTGCAAGATCTGCTGGATGAAGAGTTGAAAGTTTTTTATATGGAACTGCTATTTGTAAATTATTATTTACCATTTCTAAAGATTCAACATCATCCCACATTAAAACTCTATCATCATAATCTTTCCTAAGTATCTTGTATATAAAACTACCAAGCTTTGCACAATTCATCCTTCTAAATCTTGCAAGAGGGCCTGTTTCTACTGCTATTACCCTGTATTCTCCAGCAATTTCTGCTATTCTTAAATCATCAACTCTTACTACTTGCTTTCCATTTATATCTACTATTTTTTTATCAAGTAAATGTTCTGATAAAAGATAAGAATAAGTTCTTGGGAGTATTTCTTTGCTTCCTCTTGTCACTATTTTTATCCTATTTTCTTGCTGATAAAAATTAATGCTTCTAAATTCATAGTGAAAAGTTGATCCATCTCTTTTGACTTTATAACCAATTACTCTAGGATACCCATCTTCAGTGGTTACATATATATCTTTAAGTTCTCCAAGACTTTCGTCAAATTCATCAAAGATCTTTCTTCCCAGGATATTTGTATATAGAAATACCGATAATTTCTTCATATCTTTTCCTCCTCACTTTTAGAGGAGTTAAACATAAATTTAATAAAATAAAATGGAATACAATTAATTTATAATGAAGTTTATCTCCCCTAAAACTCTAATATTCAATTTTGATAAGTTAATACTCTGAGGGACACCCTCCATTTAAATTCACCCCTTATTTATTTAGAATAAATATCTTTTATTTTGTTGTACATATATTCTCCAATATTATATTATATTAAAAACCACCAAAAAGGCAACCTTTTTAATAGTTAAATATTAAAGAATGAAAAAGTGGAAAAATTAGAGAAGGTTTTAAACACTTCACTATTCACTTTTTATAAAAATACACATAAAAAACACCTATAAACTTAGACACCTTTTATAAGTGTCTAGTATATAGGTATTTTCAAACTATCTTTTTTTATTTAAATGTATATATAGACTTTAATAAGCAGCCTAATATTAATACTTCTCCAATTATAACATATGGATATAAGCTTATTCCACCTAACAATAAAATGTATTCTACTATGTAGATAATTAAGCTTATTAAAAGCATCCTCATACCAGCTTTATTAGAAAACGGTTTGTCTAAATTAATTAATATAAATACTGCTAAAGACGCTAATATGATTAAATATATTAAAATTGGTATTATTCCATTTTCTATTGAAATAATGAATCCAAAATTATTAGTTATACTTATACTAAACTTATATGTATATACTAAAAGTCCATATAGTAACCCTAATATTACCATAAAAATATAATTTCTACTGAATTTTATTCTTTCATTTCTTAAAAAGATATATAAGGATGATAGTATAATTAATGGAATACTAAAGTAATTGAGCAATGCATATTCTTTTAAAAAATATATTATTCCTTGTTTTTCTATTATCACTCCACATAATAGCACTATACATCTTAATATCATTGGTATTAATAAGATACTTATAAATAATTTAATTTTTTTAGGTGATAAGTCTATATTCTTTTTCCCTAGATATAAAATAAATGTAATTATAAATAACAAAAGACATAAATAGCTGAATTCTAACAATTGCACTCCTACCTTTTTATTACTGCTACTTATAATTATTAAAAAAAGTCTTATTTTATTCTAGTTTTATATTATTTTACTCCCAAAATTTTTAGTCCACCTTTTATACACTTTATATTAAGTGGAAAGTCTGGTCCCTTTTCACCATCTATATCAGTTACGATATCTTCATAAGATTCTATATATAAGTTATTAGTTTTAAAATAAATAACATTATCTGAATCTAAATGTTCTCCTCTTAATACTTTAACAAATAAAGGTATTAATTCTATTATTGGAATTGCCTTAAATATAATAACATCTAATTGCCCATCAGTAACATTTGCTTGTGTTGCTAGCTTGAAATTACCTGCTGTTTGACCATTAAAAACTAACATAAAATACATTTTACCTTCGTATTTCATCTCTTCTGAATCAATTTTTATGTCAAGTTTTCTAAAGTTTGGAAGTTCTTCTAATCCCTTTAGATAATATGCTAACTTTCCTATTGTATTTTTTAAATTTACATCTGTCTTTTGTGATACATCAGTAAATAAACCTGTGCTTGCAACATTTACAAAGTATTTATCATTTATACTTCCTAAATCTACTGGTGTAACTTCTGATGATAATATTTGTTTACATGCCTTTGATATATCTGATGGCATTCCTAAAAATTTACCAAAATCGTTTGCTGTTCCAACTGGTAATATTCCTATTGGAACTGATATTCCACATTTCGCCATAGCATTAACAACATTATCTATGGTTCCGTCTCCCCCAGCAATCAACACGTAATAATAATTATTTTCTTTAAAGTCATTAAAAGCATTTATAACATCTACTTCTTTATTTATTCTATACGGGACAATCGTGTATCCTGCGTCTTGGTGTATTTTTATAACCTTATCCAATTGATCTAATATCAAATTTTCTCCTGAGTATGGGTTATAAATAAATTTTACCTTTTTCACATTACCCCTCCTAGGTTTATTGTATTATTAATTATATAATTCCATATAATAAGTATAGAAGTTGCAATAAATATTCTACTCTTAACTAAATTATTTTAAAAGCTTATATTAATTTAAGTAAAAGATGATGTAGATTATTGATTGAAACATATATATAGTATATTACTATATTTTACATATAAATCAAATTAAATATTTCCTTAATTTATTAATTTTATCTTAATTTATTAATTTTATCTTAATAATTAATTTAATCTCTAAACATCTTATATTTATTTTAAATATATGTTATAATATTGCATTGATAATAAAATATTAAGAAAGCATTAACTTTGCTTAGTATTTTTTAAACCAGGAGTGATTTTATGAAAAAGAGTTGTATTCCAAATGTTTTTACATTCATTAATTTATCGTGTGGCATAATATCTATTTTATACACATTTGAAAAAAATTATTTATTTGCTTGCTTCTTTATAATAATAGCAGCACTTGTAGATAGATATGATGGAAGAATAGCTAGATGGTTAAATGTTACAAGTGAGCTTGGAAAAGAATTAGATTCTCTAGCTGATTTAGTATCCTTTGGAGTAGCACCATCTATTCTTACATTTTTAATGTATGATTTAGAAAAAGTAGGTCCAGCTGGAATAATAGGCTTTGCTGTTTTATTAGCATTTCCTATATGTGGAGCTTTCAGATTGGCTAGATATAACACATCTTCTTTTGACGGTGTTTATACTGGAATTCCTATAACTATTGCAGGAAGCTTTATAGCCATATTTGTATTTTTTACATTAAACTATAAAATAACACCATGGATTCCAATTGTTCTTTTAATGCTTGGAGCTTATCTTATGGTTAGTACTTTCAAACTAAAAAAACTATAATAATGAAATTAAATCTAAAGCTATTTCAAATATATTTGAAATAGCTTTTTTAAAATAATTTATTCTTCATATTCCCTTTCTGAATTATCGAATTGTACTTCATAATCGATCTCTGTCAATATATTATCTTTATTTGTTTTTTCATCAACATATTGTTTTTTAATTTTACAATACTTTGTATAAGATGTACTACATTCGTCTAAAGTCTTAATTATTTCATCTATTATTTCACCTAAATCATCAGCTCTTTTCACAGCTTCTTTAACCTGACTTTTTTTAGCTTCTGATATATTATTTAGTTCATTTGCTCCTCCTACTAAAAGCCTATATGAGTTCACCATAGAACTAAGTAGATTTGTTAGGTTATTGATTTCATTATAATGAGATTTAATTAAATTTCTATATTGCAATTAATCACCTCTCTCTATTCTGTAAGGTAATATATGCTAAACTTATATATTATTTTTGTTTTTTTCTGCTTTCATTTCTATGGATTCACTTGAAAATTCATCATCTATTTTGTTATAAATTTCAGATGCATATTTAAATCTGTCTTCTACTTTTTGGTTATTTTGTTTACGTATAATATCATCATTTAAAGTATTTATGCTCTCTTTTAATATCCTTCTTGTTTGCTCTAGCACTTCATCTATTGCTCTACTTATATATTGATAGTCTTCTTCTTTGCACTTTAATGAAGCTAAATGCTCTTGGTACATTGCTTCAAATTCTCCCATATAGTAATTTATCAAGCTCTCTTTATCAACATCACTTAAAGGTTCTTTAATATCTGAAATTACCTTTTTATATTCACCATATATTTTTCTAAATCTATTTGCATATTCATTTGCCTTCTTTAATTCTTCTTCCTTACTTTCCTTTTCACAACTTTCTTCAAGAGCAACAATATATATCATGAATGCTTTCATATAGCTTGCTATCTTTTCTTCCATGATTTTATCTTCTATGTTTTGAATTTCTTCTTCTATCCTTTCTTCTGTTTCATTTCCTTGATAATTTTCTACAGAGTATTCTTTGTCTGCTAATTTCCATCTATAGCTTTCAACTTGTTCTTCCTTTATTTCAATTTCAGTATCATAATCCATAGTATTAGATTCAAAATTATATCTAAACTCTTCATTAAACAATACAGGGACAAAAAATTCTTTTGGTATTGATATAAACACTATACTATCCTCCTTAATCATTGCTGATCTTATAATATGGTTTATAATAAGCTCTAGGATATTTACATAGTGGACATATTATTGGAGCCTCTTCACCTTCATGTACATACCCACAATTCATACATACCCACAATGATCCTTTTGGTCCCTTGAACATTGTTCCATCTTCAATCCTGTCATATAGAACTTTAAAAGTTTGAGCATGATTTTCTTCTGTTTCTGCTAATTCTTTATAAAAATCAGCTATTTCAGTGAATCCTTCTGTTCTCGCCTCTTCTTCGTATCTCTTGTAAATATCTTCGTATTCTGATCTTTCCCCTAAAATGCAATCTTCCAAATTGTTCTTTGTACATATTACCAAATTCAAGAACTTTCCATATACTTCTCTTGCATGAGCTAATTCATTATTTGCTATTTCATCGAATATTTCTCCTACCCATTGATAACCATCAAGTCTTGCTCTTTCAGCGTATAAATTGTATCTACTTCTTGCTCTTGATTCCCCTGCAAATGTCTTATATAAATTTTGTTCTGTTTTACTTCCCTTTAGTTCCATTCTTCTCTCCTAAAACTTTATACGCTTATATTTTATGCAATATATCATTTAAATGTGACCTTATGTAATATTTTGCGAAGCATTTTTCAGTTCACAAGGCACAGTGCATAGTTGTTTTTATTTTTTTAGATAACAGGGAACAGGTATTAGGTAACAAATGCTAAATGTAAACTTTAGATTTATTTTGCGAAGCAAGCTTCTTAGGTAAAAGGTAACAGTTAACAGTTAACAAACTCAATTATAGTCTGCTACGCTTAACTAAATTTTAATGTCCCTCACCAATTATTTTTTACCAATAACTTAATTTATTATTAATTTAAATTCTTAATATGAGTTGGCGAAGGTAAATAGACGGTGAAATAAGCATATAGCGAGAAACTAGAAGTATTTGGTGAAGGAAGAACTACTCTGCCTTAGTGTTGTTGGTTTGTCTGAGCGCAGCGAGTTTAACCAAAACTCTTGGCATAGTAGTTCTCCGAGCCTAGTACTTCTTTTCGTAGATATTTAGCTTATGAAACATATCTATTTATCGTAGCCTTTATATTTGCAATTTAAAACTTACTTTAATTAATAAATATTTTTCTGTCTTCATTACAAACTATTTCTACACTTTTACCTTCTTTTGTTTTTGTTATTAAAGTCACCTTATGCCCCCATAAGTCTTGAACATATTTTAGAGTTTCTTTTGCGTATGACATTTCAAGCTCACGCCCATCGAAAAAATGTTCTAATGTTAAGCTTAAATCCCTTTTATTTAAATCAGTAACTCTTATATATGGAATTGATGCAACACCACAAGTATCTGCTAAGTAATCTCTTATTTGCTTCCAACCAATTTCATCTGGTACTTCTTCAATTACGTAATCAAAACTTTTTTTAGCATATTGAAATAAATTAAGCTCTTCGCAAAGCTCTTGAGTTAAATACCTTCTCAAGAATGAACTATCTCGCTCTAATTTTCTAACCTCAAAAATCTTATCTCGTCCGTATCTTCTTTCAATATCTTGGAATACTTTAAACCCTATATAATACGGATTTAATCCTCCTATAATAGGTGCTACAACATCATTATGCCTTTTTAAAAATTCAAAATGCAGTCCTTCCTCAAGATCTAGTTCTTTTAATATATTATAATGCCAAAAGCTTGCCCATCCTTCATTCATTATTTTGGTCTCTATTTGTGGCATAAAGTATTTGGTTTCTCTTTTTACTATTCTTAATATATTTTTTTCCCATTCTTCTAAGGAGCTATATTTAATTATAAATCCAATAACATCATCAAATGGCTCTACCGGTATTTTAGATATATTGGGAAATGGAATATCCTTATTTTCCTCTAATATCCCTCTATTTTCTTTTTTTAAATAATAATCTTCAATTAAACTCTCTTTTATCTCTTCACTACTTAATTCTTTTATTCCAACAACTCTAGGTATTTGAAATTTAATTGCATGAGCTGCATCTAGTATTTTTTCAACTTTTTCATATCCTATACTTGGGTCGTTAATATATCCCCTAATTATTTCTGCATCTAGCTTAAACATCTCTAATGCACCTTTGGCATTAGTTCCTTCTACAAACATTCTATTATTTGCAAAGAAATCATTATGCCCATAAACATGTGCCATTGTTAGTATTTGTAGAAGTAACGTATTTTCTCTCATCAAATATGCAAGACAAGGATTTGAGTTTATTACCATTTCATAGGCTAATCCAGTCATATTTAATGAATATAAGGTTTTATTTTTATCATACGCTTTTCCATAACTCCAATGAGGATATTTAGAAGGCATACCAACATATGCCTCATATCCTAACATTTCATTAAACCCTATTATTTCAAATTCTTGCGGATAAAAATTTAGTCCAAATTCCCTTGCCTTTGCTTCAATAATTTCATTCCAAGCTTCTAAAGTACTCACATTGTATTCCATAGCTATTCCTCCTTTAGCTCTTTAGATAACATTATCTTCAATGCATCCCATAAATCCTTCTTTTCTTTTACTATTACAGAAACAAAATTTTTATAATTTATTTCTTTATTAAATCTATAGTACATTGTTGTAGAGTAAGTGGAAGGTAATAGCTCTGCATATCCAAACATATTGCTTACTTCACATAAATCTCTTACAGATTTCATAGCTCTTTCGTTATCCTCGCTCCAGTTATCCCCATCACTAGCATATATAGGATAAATATTCCACATTTCTGGTGGATATTTTTGTGCAATTAAATTTAAAGCTACATTAAGTCCACTTGAAATATAGGTTCCACCTGATTCTGCTTTATGGAAAAATTCATATTCATTTACTCTTTTTGCAACCGTTGTATGAGATATAAATTCAAAAGCTATATTATTATATTTTCTTCTTATAAACCTAGATAAAACAAAGAATAATGATCTCGCTAAATACTTTTTACTGCTATCCATAGATCCTGATACATCCATGATAAATATCATTACCGCATTACTTTCCTTTTTGGGTTTTTTCTTGACTTTGTAATACCTAAGGTCTTCTTCTCTAAAAGGAAATCTAGATATTTTAGTGTTTATTCCTTCTTCTAATAAGGCTCTCTTTTTTCCTTGCTTCCTTGCCATTTTTGCTATAACTGTCTTTTTCTTTGCAAGCCTTGGATTTATTCCATATCTTTGATATCCCCGCTTTCTCCCTGCACTTTCAGTTATTATTTCAGAGTATTTTTTCCTATCCAAATTAGGAAGTTCTAGGTCCTCTATAATATAATCCATAAGCTCTTCCATTGTTATTTCAGTTTCATAGACATCATCCCCTGGAGAATTTCCTGCTCCTTTATTCCCATTCTTTCCAGATCCCTGACTTCCATCTGAAATCTTATCTCCACGCCTCTCATTTCCGACTCCTGTGGCAACCCCCTTATTATTTCGCCCAAATACAAATTGATATTCTTTTATACCCCTAATTGGAATTTTAAACTTCTTATTTTTACTTTCCCCAATTATACTTTCCTCTGAAAGAATATCTCCCAAATTTTCCTTTATGGACTTTTCTACTAATTGCCTATGCCTTCTTCTATCTTCTATGGATCTATCATGCTCTAATGGGTTATCTGCACTGTCTCTAAAGATTGCCATTCTTATCAATCCTTCCACAAGTTGTTTGCAGCATATTTTAATATGACATCACAACAATGTAAGCAGTATCCATTATTTTGCATTTCCTCAACCATAGAGTTATATTTTTCAGCTTGTTCTGTATCTCTAACTCTAGATTTAGTTATTATTCTTGAAAGATCCTTAACAGATGCCATAAGTTTCTTTTCTATAGCTTCTTTTAAAGGTTCATAGGATGTATAGTCTATTTTGCTTCCATTTCTAATTAAATAGAACATATATGAAGTAACATCTGCTCTAAATCCCTTACATGAATTTTCTGAAACCCCAATTTGTTCTTCTATACTTCTCATAAATTCTTCATCTGGATTTAATTCTTCACCAGTAGATATATCCTTAATTTTACTCTTATTAACAAAGGCTTCTGCATTATCTATATAGTTATCAAATAAACTTTCAGCCTGTTCTCTAAAGGAATGAATAAATGCTTTTGTAATTTCCTTTTCAAGAATCTTGTTATATTCCTTTCTTATAGTATCTTGCATAAAGCCAAGATATTTTTTCTTATCTTCCGCTGCTATGTCCATTTCCTTAACTGATTTTATTATACTTTCCATTATACTTAATGGATTTATGCAGTTATGCTCTGAACTAGATAAAGCATTATCTATTGCTTTAATTATAAATCTTGTACTTATGCCCTTCATGCCTTCATATGACCCTGCTTCTTCTCTTAACTCATTTATATCAATTCTCTTAGTACCACCTTTTTCAACTATATCTTCACCATTATAAATTTTAAGCTTTGTTATTGGATCTATTTTAGCAGATGAAGACAACCTTGAAAGAATAGCAAACATAGCCGCAATTTCTATTGTATGTGGAGCTATATGGGCATTAAAATTACTCTTTTTTAATATTTTTTCATATATCTTTACTTCTTCATCAAGTTCTAAACAATATGGAACTTCTATTTTTACAATTCTATCTAAAATAGCTTCGTTTGTATGATCTGACTTGAATTTATTCCATTCAGCTTCATTTGAATGTGCAATTATAAGCCCATCAAAGTAAATCATAGAGCCTTTACCTGGTGATGGAATAGATTTTTCTTGTGTTGCTGTAATTATTGTATGAAGATATTCCACATCATTTTTAAATACCTCTATAAATTCAACTAACCCTCTATTTCCTACATTAAATGCTCCATTTAATGAAAATATTCTTGGGTCATCTTCTGAATACAAATCCATTTTAGAAATATCAATTGACCCTGTTAGTATTGATGTATCTTGATTATTAGGATCTACTGGTGGGACAACTCCAATTCCTTTTCTAGATCTAATAGAAAATCCCTTTCTTTCAACGGGGAACTTTTCATATTCTCCATTTAAATTATTAAGCAGCTTGTACTTACAAACTGGGCATAAATCACCTTCTATTTTTACACCTAATAATTCTTCAAATTTTGGTCTTAAATGCTTAGGTATCAAATGTAATGGTTCCTCATGCATTGGACATCCTTTTAATGAATATATAGGATCACAATCTACTAATGCTTTCTTTAAAGCTTCTACTAGAGATGACTTACCTGCTCCAACTGGACCAACTAAGTATAAAACTTGTCTAGATTCTTCAGCATTCATTGAAGCTGAGTGTAGATAATTCACAAGCTTCATTATAATTTTGTCAATACCAAAAAAATCATCCTTAAAGAAACCATATTTTCTTATAGATTCATTTCCATATATTTTCTTAACCTTAGGGTTTTCTTCTCCCTTTAGTACTTCTATTCCCTTGCTAACTACCATATCATAAATTCGCTTATGTGAAAGCTTAGCTATATCTGGGTTTTCTTTTATTATTTCTAAATAATCAAGGAATGTTCCTTCAAACTTTTCTTTATTTCTGCTTTCTCTATCACTTTTTATAAATTCTTCAAAGTTCATTTACTCCCCCCCTTTTACTAAAATATATTCATTGCCATACTTTATATATGACAAAATATTTTAGATGAATCTTTTTATTTAGATTTTCCAACTTAAATTTATTAATTTAAAATATATTATATAAAAATTATGAAAATGTGTTACCAAATAAATCTTTGAATAAAATTTTTATAAATTGAAATACTAAAAATACTAAAAACTTTATTATAAGATTTATTAATAAATAAACGATATTTTATATTTCAATTAATAATCTCCATAATTGCAAAATAAATTTATAGGAAAATTTTTTAATATAAAATATACATTATATTGATAATTTAATAATTATCAACCTTGATATAATAATAACAATTATTATTTAGTAACTTTTATTGATAAATTGATTATAATATAGTATAATAACATTAAAGAAAAAGAAGATTTAAAGGGGTGTTGTACATGGATGGATTAGCATGCATGCTAAATAAGAAATGTAGAAGAGAAAAATCAGAAGAAATAGTAAAAAATATGAATAATGAGCAAAAAACTTATGAAGAAATATATGCAAAACAAGAAACTAAATAATAATTTTAGTAAGTAATTAGTATTATACCTAAATCATAATAAATAATTTAAAGCTAAAAATATACACTATGAAATAAAATTCATAGTGTATATTTTTGTTCACCACTGATGTGCAGATTTTTTCTAATTTTTATTTTATCGCATTACATTTATATAAGCTTCTATACGCTTTGCCCCTCCTCCACTAGGTCCACTACCAATTACAGTATTATTATTAACTCTATATTTAAAATATCTATAACTATAAGATATATCTAGTGTATTAAAATCATAAAATTCCTTATCAAAACTTAATCCTTTAGACACTTCAAATACATATTCTCTTTCTTCATTAGGTGCAAAGAAAGAACTATAATTATATTTATCTCCTGGCATATAATTTAATAATGCTTTTCTTTCATCATTATCATACCCAGTAAATATTGGTGCTCCTTGAGAAACCCCAGTAAACTTCAAAGCTATATTATTAAAACTAGCATAATAATCACTATTGTTCTTTATACTTACTTTTATCTTATAAGCACCTTTATCCTCCTCTATTCCCCTATAACTTATTTCTTGCTCACCATAATCCAAATCTACAGAATCGTTATACAAAACTTTATCTCCTAAAATAAAGTTAAATCCTAAAATAAAAATAAAGCTAAAAAGAAAAATAATTATACTTACTTTTATAAACTTTTTATTCATTTTAATCTCCTCCTAAGCTAAATCTTTATTTTTATAAATTCTTAAGGAAATATAAAGAGATATTATAAATAGCGTTAATCCAATGACAAATAAAAGAATCAAATATACATTCATTGACATAATTTTATAATCATAATTTTTAAAATTAAAGATTTTATAAATTAAAGCCCCTATTTTTCTTGAAAAACTAATTAGTAATGTTTCTTTTCCTGTATTTATAAATTCATACGCATTAGTATTTTTATAAGTCATATACCCTATAAATATTATTATAATTGGTGCAACAATTCTCCCTATTTTATAACCATACTTTAATATAATAGGTATTATAATTGAAAAACTTAATAATATAGTTACCATGCTAACAGATATATCTTGAAAAACCATTACCCTTGCAGAATTTAGTATGTTTACTCCATATAATACATACATCATGATTAATGAGACAAAAAGTAGTATTAATGTTAATATATATTTTGAATAAACTATATCTTCTCTTTTATGGGCAAGACTTGCTATGAAACTTTCACTTTTATTTAAACTATCATAATAAAAGCTATTCATAACTACAATAAAGGTAATCATCATTGGAAGTAATGTTGGAAATATATATGAGAAAGTGGTTAATAAAAACAATCCTAATATAAATATAATGCTTGTAACTTTCAATGACTTAATCTTTAATCCAACTAATAAATCTTTTTGTATAAGCTTAAACATTATTCCCCCTCCTTTACATAGTGAAACATTACATCCTCTAAATTTGGAATACTTACATTGTCACTATCTAATCCTTTTCTATTTATAAATAAGCCTTCTGTATAATACTTTGTTTCTTTTATAGAAATAAAATTTAATTTGCTTTCTTCAAGTTCTTCCTTTGAACCTCTAAAAATTCTATATCTTTCTTTTATCCATTCCATATCTTGTGAGAAAATTAACTTTCCCTTGTTAATAAATGTTATATAATCTGCTATTCCATCTAAATCTGAAGTTATATGAGTAGAAATAATAACACTTCTTTTTCCATTTTCTATTTCTTGTTGAAGTAACTTTAATATATCTTTTCTTATAATAGGATCTAGTCCTGCTGTAGGTTCATCTAATATTAAAAGCTTTGCATCATGAGACAATGCATTAGCGATCATAAGCTTTATTGCTTCACCTTTTGAAAGTTCTCCAATATATAATTTTTTATGAATTCCAAATCGCCATAAATAAGAATCAAAAAGATTTGAATCAAACTTTGAATAAGCTTTACTGACTATTTTCTTAAAATCTTTAACACTTAAGTGAGAATAAAAATTTAAATTATCAAAAACAAATCCAATATTATCTTTAATATAAATTTCATCTTCAAAAATATCCTTACCAAATATTTTTATTTCCCCACTATCACTTTTAGTTAATCCAAGAAGCATTTTTATTAATGTTGTCTTTCCAGAACCATTAGGCCCAATTAACCCCATTATATAGCCTTCTTTTAATTCAAAAGAAATATCTTCTAGTTTAAATTTACCCCTAGTTTTATTTACATTCTCAACCCTAATCATACTATTCTCCTTCATATAACAAATCTATCATGCTATAAATATCTTTCTTTTCTAATTTTATTGCTCTTGCTATTTGCATAATTTCTTCTAACGTTTCTTCTATTTCCTTAAGTTTTTCTTCATAAATAAGTTCCTTATTAAAGTAAGATACATAACAACCCTTTCCCCCAACAGTTTCAATGAATCCTTGACTTTCAAGCTCTTCGTAAGCCCTTTTAGTTGTAATTACACTTATATTTAAATCCTTAGCTAGGGACCTTATAGAAGGTAATTTTTCATTTGGCTCTAATGTTCCATTTATAATCTCTTCTTTTATAGAATTAGCTATTTGTTCATATATAGGAAGCTTAGATGAATTACTAACTATTATTTTCATATTTCACCTCACATAACCGTATTTTCTGTATATGTATACTATATACAGTATATACATAAAAAGTCAATATTTTTTTACATTTATTACTAAATATATTTATTTGATATATAATTAATAAAAAAATTTTATATTAATTATTGTCAATCATATAGTAATTACTATTATTTAAAACTTAAAGGAAGTCACAAAATTAACGCAACTCCCTTTAAAATTATTATATACTCTTGTTTTATAAATTCTATAAGGTCTACCGCTTCATGAGTCTCCTATAAAATTAATAAAAATTCCCTACTCTAAAATTCGGTTTATCTGAATTTCCTCCTTAACTTTCACTATTAGCTATTTAACTAGCTTACTTTTATTTCACTATAATTCAACGAAGGTGAATTATCTCCTTAACTTTTCACTCTTTCATTTTTTCTCCATTCTTATATTCTTCTCCACCATTCCCATAGCCTTATAAAATCCTATTGCCTTTTCATTAAAACTCCAAACACCAAGTTCCAAACTTTCAGCTCCATTAAACTTTACTAAATCATAAGAATACTCAAATAACATTCTTCCAAATCCTTCTCTTCTATTTTTTTCATCTATACTAATTTCATCTATATAAGCAAAGAACTTATCTTGCAATAAATCTATATTTTTAATTTCTATATACCTTATTATTGTGTATCCTACTACTTTTTTATCTCTAGTTATTACTATAATTTCCACATTATCATCATTTAATAATTCTTTATAATATGATTTATAAATTGTCTTATTTACTTCTTTATATACATCGGGCCTATTTTTAATATGAAATGTGTGTAGTTCTTTTGAAATGTTACTTATATATTTATAATCTTCTAATTTAGCATGCCTTATTTCTACCCCAAGACAATCACCTCATAATATTTGTATTACGAATATTATAAGATTGTTACCTATTAAACATATAAATGAAAGTAACAATTTCAACTACACTTTCTTATAATAATTATAGAAATACTATATTAGGAGTGTATCAATGAATTTTAATGATGATGATTCAATCTTGTATCCAGATGATTCAAGATTACAACCTCCTCCCCCATTCGGAAATTTATTTCCAGGTTTTCCAGCAAGTAACTCTCCTTTTCCTAGTGGTAGCGCTTTAAATATAGGTCCTCCACCAAATTATACACCGAATAAAAATAGCCCTGAGGTAAAAAAACTTAATTCAGGAGCTAGTACTAAAAAAGATTCTAAGTCTAAAGATTCAAGCACAAAAGCTGTAAGTCCTGGTTCTATTAGTTTTTGCTTATTCAAATTTACTTATATTTGGGAGACTAATGGTAGAAATTATTGGGCATTCTTGCTAAATGTTGATCGTAAAACTGTTTCTGGTTTTAGATGGTTTAGAGGAACTTGGGTTTATTTTGGAGTCGATTTAAGAAGAATAGATTCATTTATTTGTTATCGAAATAACTCTACAAATGATTCTAAAATTGAACCTACTGAAAATTCTAACTCCTTTAGAAATACAAAAAAAGAATATTCATCTAATGGTGTAAGAAATATTTATACAAAAGTTTTAACATCTATAGAAGTTCCTGAAATAAGAGATGACTTCTTAATCAATTATTTAGGTGAAGTAGATGGAGAAGAAATAACCTCTAAGATTCCTTGTAGACAAACAAGAATAACTAATTATAGAATAGTTCTTCAATTAACATATCCTGAAGAATTTAATGAACAATTAATAGATAAAATAAATTTATGTGCAAATGATGCTGTTAAAGACGCCTCCAGGTACTTAGATGAATTTAGAGATAGTAAAAACTTTTTAACACCTTTAGAGATATTTAATTCTTCTACTAAACAAATAGGAAAATCTTTAAAAGTATTTTCTAGCAACTTTCAGCTAAAATTAAAAAAACTTAAACTTCCTAGAGAAATCGTTAAAGAAGTAGACTATACAATTCTTCAAGAAAAAATAGAAGAGCCTTGGAGAATACTTTAAATAACTCATAATAGATAACTTTATGTAGTAAATTAAGGGGTGCCTAGGCACCCCTTATTAAATAGACTATATTATTTAATTTGCAAATAGACTTTATAGTTATATGGTAAAAGTTCAATTTCTTTATCTATTAAAGTATAATTTTCTTCTATACAATCTTTAACTTTTATTCCTTTTATCTCTTCTGGAAATGCTATTTTCTTACTTATATTATTATTATTTAAAATTACATATAGAACTTCCTTTTCACATTGCTTTTTATATATTACAATATTGTTTTCCATTTCTATATTCATCCACTGAAAATTTTCTATTCTAAAGCTTTCATAAGTTTTACGCAATTGTATTAATTTTTTTATAAATAGAAATAGTTCCTTATTTTGCTTGGCTTCATCCCAAATCATTGGTTGTCTATTTTTATGCTCTCCACCTGACATACCAACTTCACTGCCATAATAAATACATGGAGAACCTGGATAAGTAAATAATAACAAGTATGCAAGCTTAGCAACCTCTACCTTTTCATTTACTATACTAAAAAATCGCTCTGTATCATGGCTATCTAGAAGATTAAAAAGATTTTTAGTTAAATGCTTTGGATATCCTACTAATAACTTACTTAGCTCAAATTTAAAGTCATTAGAGCTATATTTAATTTTAGCAGTATTATTTAAGCGAAAATAAGACCAAATAGGAATTGAAAACTCATAATTCATAACTGCATCAAATTGATCGCCTTTTAGCCAAGGATATGAATTATCCCAATTTTCACCTAATATATATACATCCGACTTTATTGACTTCAATCTTTTTCTAAGCTCTCTCCAAAAATCATGAGATACCTCATTTGAAACATCTAGTCTCCAACCATCTATATCATATTTTTCAACCCAATAACATGCAACATTTAAAAGATATTCTCTTGCAATAGGATTACTTGTATTCCACTTTGGCATAGATTGGGTATAAGCAAATGTATAATAATTTAACTCTTCTCTTTCTACTTCTTGTGGTACACCATTTTTCAAATTTCCATTTACTATAGGCTTATCTGGATTTAGTATATAAAAACAATCATAGTATTTAGATTTTTCTCCATTCCTTACTACATCTTGCCAATACGGATGAAAAAATCCACAATGATTAAATACTGCATCTAACATTACTTTAATTCCACGTTTATGGGCTTCTTTAACTAATTCACCAAAAATCTCATTATCACCTAACTCTTCATCAACTTTAAAATAGTCTGTGGTATCATACTTATGCTGACTAGGTGATTCAAATATAGGATTTAAATAGATTCCATTAAACCCAGCTTCATTAATGTAATCAAGTTTTTCTATAATTCCAATCAAATTTCCTTCTGTACTAGTATTTCCTCCATAAAAGCTTTTAGGAAATATTTGATACCAAATAGTATTAGATACCCAATCTGGGGCTATATATAAATCTTCTTCATTTATATATGGATAATTAAAGTAATTAAATAAATCATATAATTTACTTTTATCTTTTGTATAAGGAAGCCTATAATGGCTTCCTAATATATATTTTTCATCTTTATTTTCAATTATAAAACAGTATTTAATTCTCTTCCATTTTATATCGCTAATTTCTGCAAACCAACAATCATGATCCCTTGTAATTTGTTCCTTTACCATTTTAATTTTATATACTGAATCTATATCAAAATCATATACTCCACTTCCATCATTTCTTGGAATCCAATTAAATGGATCTACTGCTAAAAGTTCGACATTATCTACATCATTTTTGGCTGTTTTTATCCTTATATGAAGCTTGTCTTTACTATATGCATATGAAAAGGAACTTTTAGGTTCATGTATAATTGCTGCAAAATTCATAGTAATTCTCCTTTCATTATTCACTTGCTACTAATGCTTCAAAATCACTTTGTGCTTTTTTAGCTCCTTCTTCTGGTGTTAATGTTCCATCAAATACAGCATTTAATACTCCTATCATTGTTGTCCAATAATATGATATTCTTTTTGTACTTGGCATAGGAACAGAGCTTTTAAATGCTTCAGAATATACTCTTAGTTCTTCATCATCTTTTAATCCTTTTATATTTGATATATCATTTTTTGCAGTAATTCTATATGATTTATCATATAGAATTTGTGCTGCTTCATCTGAAGCTAAGAATAGAGCAAATAATTCTGCTGCTTTAGGATATTTTGAATAAGATGAAACATATGCATTTTGAACTGCACTAAATGATTTCATTTGTTTTCCATCCATAGTAGGTAGTGTTGTAACACCAAAGTTCACATTCTCATTTTTTAATGATTTAATTAACCATGGCCCTATTGGATAATAAGCTGTTTTACCATCTTTAAAATTTTGCTCAAGAAGTGACATTGTCTCCATTTTTAAATCTTCTGACTTAATTGGTATATATTTTTTTAATTCTGCAATTTTTTCTAACCCTTTTGTAAATTCTGTTGTATTAAATCCTGGATTATCTCCATCCTTTCCATCAGATCCAAATAACTCAAAACCATATAAACTTAAGAAAGGATAAGCAGGATACCCATCTGTTGGAACTGTTAAATACCAAAACTTATTTGAGCTAGCATCATTATATTTAAGTGCTTCTTCTCCAATTTGCTCCATAGTTTTAGCAGGTTCCCCCTTAACTAAATCTTTATTATACAGTAATGCATATGTTTCAATAGATACTGGCACTCCATAAACTTTTCCATCATCTGTAACTGTCTTTACAGCAACTTCATTAACTTCATCTTTTATAATGCTTGAAACTTTTTCATCTAATTCTGCTAAAATGCCTGCATCCTTAGCTGTTGTAAATTTATCATGAGCTGCCATAAATACATCAGCTCCATTCCCTGCTGGTCCATCTAACATCATTTTATTAACGGAATCAAGACCATTTTCTTGAACATTAACTTTTACACCATATTTTGCTTGGAAGGCTTCTGCTATAGCACCTCCAAATTCAGCATCTCCAGATAGTGTCCAAAAGGTAATTTCTGCTCCTTCTTCAGGTGTAAGATCACTAGTTTCCTTAGATTTATTATCATCTTCAACTGGAATTTCTTTTTTAGCACATCCACCCATAACACTAATAAACATTGATGATACTAAAAGTAAATTAATTATTTTTTTAAATTTCATTTTCATTCCCCTCCAAATTAACTTTTATCAGCTCCTGCTGAAACACCTTGAACCAAATATTTTTGAAAAATAATAAATACTATCGTAATTGGTATAGCTATAAGTATTGCTCCTGCTGCAAAAATTGTGAAATTAATACTCTCCTTTCCATTTATTAATGCAAATAATCCAACTGCCAATGTCTTAGATTTATCACTAGATAGTAAGATATTAGGCAAAATAAAGTCCATCCACGGAAGCATAAATTGAGATACTGCGCAATAAGTAATAATTGGTTTAGACATAGGAAGTATTATTTTATAAAAAGCTTGGAATTTAGTACATCCATCAATATATGCTGCTTCATCTATTGCAAATGGGACTCCATCTAAATATCCCTTTACTAGCCATGTATTATAAGGGATTGCCCCTACCGAATATACAATTATCATACTAATTGGATTTCCTACTAACCCTAATAATAGAAATAAAGTATATATAGCTGTCATTGATAAAAATGTTGGGAACATAGAAATAATCATAATTGTCATAAGACTTGCTTTTTTGCCCTTAAATTTAAACCTTGACATAATCCAAGAGGTTAGCATTATTAATATTAGTGAAAATATTGTACTAGCAACTGCAATTTTTAATGTATTAAAGAACCATAGCGCATAATTCGTTTCTGCAAAGAGCCTTCTATAATTATCTAAAGTTAAATTAGCAAAATTAATTTTTGTTAATGGCCCACTTCCTTTTTGAAATGAAGATAATATAATCCATAAAACTGGTACAATTACAACTAAAGACATAACAATAAGCTCTAAATTCACTAAAATTCCTGTTATCTTCTTTTTCATAATATTCCTCCTATAATTCCTTGAAGGATACAGTTCTCCTAAAGTTCCAATAAGAGACAGTACCTATAATAATAAATAGTAAAACGCTCATAACAGCTGCAATATCATACATTTGCTGATTTAATGTTAATTTGTATATCCAAGAAATCAAAATATCTGTATCACCTGCAAACTGCATTTTTTCATTTATAGGACCCCCTTGAGTAAGGAAATAAATTGCACCAAATGAATTAAAATTAGCTGCCATACTCATGATCAAGTTTGGAATTGTAGCACGAAATACTAATGGTAAGGTTATTTTCTTAAAAGCTTGAAACTTTCCTGCTCCATCAATATAAGCCGCTTCATAAAGACTTTGATCTAAGTTTGAAAATACACCAAGCATCATAACCATAAACATTGGAAAGCCAAGCCATAGATTAACTACTAATACAGTAACTTTAGCCATATAAGGATCAGATAAAAATGGAATATTCTCTGAAATAATTCCTAAATTTAATAACAAACTATTTAGTGGTCCAAATTGTCCATTTAAAAGATTTCTAAATACTAAAAGTGATATCATTTGAGGAATTGCCCAAGGTAATATTAAAATTGTTCTAAAAAATCTTTTAAATTTTACTGATTTATGATTTAAAAATATTGCTTGTAACATTCCCATAAAATATGATGATAATGTACTTACGAGAGTCCAAATAATTGTCCAAAGTAATACTTTAATGAAAGTTTTCGACCAAATAGGAACTGTAAATAATTTTTTGAAATTAGAGATCCCAACCCAATCTAATAGCTTTCCTGGTGGTAAATGGTCTCTATTATAATTTAGAAATGCTGTTAATACTGAAAATATTATTGGCATAATGACTACAAATAAGAATGCGATTCCTATAGGTATTAGTAACATATAAGGAAAATTTCTATTTTTAACTTTGCTGAAATATTCCTTTGAAGTTACATATTCTCCTGTTTCATCAATTTTTTTACCTGTTATATATGCATCTCTAATGTTAAATATATAAATAGCTACAAATAGACTTAAAGTAAATATAGCTATCACACCATTGATTAATAGCATGGTAGAATGATCCCCATACTTTCCTCCTACCTTTTCCCCTAATGTAACTATTCCCCAAAATCCCTTTACAAAAAAACCACCATGAAGCCTAATTGAGAAATCATTTACATGACCCATAAAATACTCAAGCCAATATCCACTAAATAACTCAATGGTTATCATTAATATTTGTAATGCAAAAATAATAAGTCCTTTTAATCTTTGTTTACAAATGAAAAATTGACCACTCCCCCAGAGAAAAACTGATAAGATTAATGACTTTTTTCTTTTCATCCTAATCTTCCTTTCCACTATAATCTAATCAAAAGCATCTTTTGTTAAGTTAATTTTTATTATTACTTATGCGTTTAACCTATTGAAATTATAGCCTTATTAATTAGTAATATCAATTGATTTTTCTCTATTTAAACAATTTCAGAAATTTAAACAATTCCCATATTATGTGATTAAAATTTAACTTACTTAACTTTTTTTGTTAAGTAAATTTGAAAAGGCTAAAGCTTAGCAATTATAGTTCTAATTAGATATAATATTTTTTTGTTAATTACTTAAAATTTTATATTAATAAAAAAAGAAAATTGCACTTTTGTTTATTTGTACAATTTTCTTAAATATTTTATTTATTTTTTAATGGTTTTATATATGAAACATGATTAATGTTTTTTGTACTTTCAAGTCTCAATAATTTTTCCATGACTTCTATAGCTTTTTCTGCCTTTTCTTTATTACTTACAGTAATTACTTTAGTATCTGATAATAACATAATGTCTCTTTCAGAATTTACAACTACGCAAATATTTTTATTATCTATATAATTTTCTACCTGCATACCTAATACTTCTCCAATAACTAAGCCTTTTTTGTCTTTCCGTTCTTTTAAGAACTCTTTTAAATTATCTTCATATTTATTAATAAATATATCTTTCATAGATATCCTATTTAATACAGTATTTAAAATTCTTTTATTTGAATAATCATCCATAATAACATAATATTCTTTGCCTAAGTATTCCTCTGCCATATCTAAAACTTCATCAAAATCAGTTAGAATCTTACAAAAAATATCGTCTTCTATATACCCATCTATAAAAATTGCAGGCACATAAAATTGATTAGCAATTTCCTTAAATCTTTCCTTATCTAAGTCTACTATAAATACTGCATCAAGAGATCGCTTTTGTCCTATTGTTACATCTTTTGTCATTTCTTTTGTAGGCAATAAAAGTACATCATATCCTAAAGTATTTAATTTTCTTTGTATTTCCCTTGATAAATCATAATACTGATACAATTTACTTTTTTTGTTTTTTGCTTCCATGTTAATTATTATTCCAACCATATAGCTTCTCTTACTAGCTAAAGATTTTGCATTCATATTTGGAACGTATTTAAGTTTATTGGCAGCTTCAAATATACGCATCCTAGTTTCATGACTTATATTTTCCTTACTTGAATAATTTAATACATATGAAACAGTAGCAGTTGAAACTCCAGCTTCCATAGCTATATCTTTCATAGTAACTCTTTTTGTAGACATGTAACCACCTCTATTCTACTTGCTTATGGGCTTAAGTATAGCATTAGTAAATATTTGCTGTCAATTTTTACACCTTATATTGCTTATATATGATTATATCTATTGTGATGAATATTATATAAAATATAAAAGAGGCATATTTCTATACCTCTAATTTTATTTATAAATATTTTTCTTTTCTTTCATTATACATTGTTATTCCAAGAGTTAATGCTAATCCTCCCCATAGAACAATTGCACCTAATGCAAAAAATGAAGTTGCTATTCCAGTCATTATAAATCCTCCTTTTTTCAATTACTCTACTACATTCTTACTCTTCCAATGTCTTTTACTTATTATTAATGCTAAAATTATTCCAAAGCCGATTATACTCCAACCATATGCTAATAGTGCCGATAACTCATATCCTCCATAAGGTGTTTTTACTTCTGTAAGGATACTTTGTACTAACATAAATACTAGTATAGCTGGTGTTACGAATTTTACACAAATATTCCACCACTTACCTATTCTAAAGTATGAAATTTCATTTGTATGATTTCTAACTGTGTCAGGACTAGATATCCAGCCTATCAATATTACTTCTAATAAGCCAACTACAACTATTCCATAGTTATTTATAAAGTTATCTATTATATCTAATAAATATAACCCTGCTCCTGTTGAATATAATATTCCAATTAAGAATCCTATTGTACATATAACTGCAACAACTTTATTTCTTGCCCATCCAAATTTATCTATAAATGGCGCAGATACCGCTTCTATAAGAGAAACTGAAGATGTTATTCCTGCAAATAATAAACATAAGAAGAATAATACGCCTAAAATAACTCCAAGTGTTCCCATTTCCGTAAATACTGCTGGAAATACTACAAATGCAAGACCAACTCCACTTGATACAACTTCATTTATAGGTACTCCTTTTGATGTTGCCATAAATCCTAATATAGAAAATACTGCTATAGCTGATAAAAATTCAAATCCACAATTGGCAAAAGCAGTCATAAATGCACTATTATTTATATCTGTTTTCTCTGGTAAATAGCTAGAATAAGTCATCATTATTCCCATTGCTAAACTAAGAGAAAAGAATACTTGTCCATAAGCAGCAATCCATACCTTGGGCTCCATAACTTTTGACCAATCTGGTGTAAATAAAGTATTTAAGCCTTCTGTAGCTCCTTCTAAATTTACAGATCTTATTGCTATTATTATCATTATTACTACTAATGCTGGCAAAAGAATTTTATTAGCTTTTTCTATTCCACCCTTTATTCCTTTATAGCATATAATCCAGTTTATAAACCAAATTACAGCTATTCCTATTAGTATTGGTAAAATAACTCCACTAAATTTAAATGGTGATTCTGTTAATTTTATAAAATCAACATGAAAAAATGTATTTGTATCACTTCCCCATGCTTTAGTTAAACTAAATCTTAGATAATTTACTGCCCAACTTAAAATCATAGAGTAATATGTTAATATTATAAATGCATTTATAGTTGGCCACCATCCAAGCCATTCCCACTTTTTATTTACTTTAGCAATTGCAAGTGGTGTTGAACCCTTAAACTTATGTCCTAATCCATATTCTAATATTAATAACGGAATACCAGCTGTAAATATTGCAAAGAAATATGGTATTAAAAATGCTCCTCCTCCGTTAGAATATGCTATATATGGAAATCTCCAAATATTTCCTAACCCTACTGCTGAACCTATTGCAGCAATTATAAATCCTAATTTTGATCCCCATTGTTCTCTATTTTCTTCCATAAAATCGCTCCCTTATAAAGTCATAACTTACGTAACTTATTAATATTTAAATATATAATATATCAAATTATCAATAAAATCAATAATTAATTATTAAAATATTATGCTATATTTGACAAATATATCATTTTATCATTTTTATCTATACATAATTGCTACTTTTTTAAAATACATGTCATAAAAGATGTAAAAAATAATCATCTCATAATTTAATAAGATGATTACTTTTAATATTACTCATATTTGTTTATTTTCAAATTTCTAATTTTCTATAAGAAACTCCTTATGTAACTTCCAGTTATTATCTACCCATTTAAATATACTTATATTATCAAAGTAACAATTAAAGTTAAATGAATATTTATTTACATATTCCCATACCTGGTTATATATTGGTGGAACTTTCTTTGAAGTTAATGTAACATGAAGAATTTTATCTTTTCCATCTTTTTTATTAAACTCAATATAGTCAAAATCATTTAAAACATCTATTAATTTATCATGAAGAACTTTACCTTCATTAGACATATTAACATTCATATAAATGACTCTATCATCAAAATGATTATACTTGTTCATTTTAAACTCTGCTTTTTTTTCTTTTTTACTAAACTTATATAAGGCATCTTCTAAATCTTTTATACTTTTATCATATTCAAATGGTGCTTTAATTGTAAAATGCACAGGAAGCTTCGATGATTTGGCTTTAAATTTCTCAAAGATATCTTTTCTCATTTCATCATTAAAGTTACCAGCTTCTCCCTTTACAACGCAAACTATAACATATCTCATAAAGATAAATTTCCTTTCACAAAAATTCTTTAAAAACATAGTTAATTATTGCTTAACTATGTTTTTAAAGAATTTGATTTTTTTAATTTAATGGATATCCTATTTTATATTAATGTTTTTTCTCTATAGGTAAACATTCAATTCTATACCCAATTTCTTTATTAGCCATTCTATAGCCCTTATTTATCATTTCTTCCCTACTCATTTCATTACCTAATAAAGCCTCTATAGTTATTTGTAATCTCTCTGGAAAATATTTATCAAGCAATCTTTCATCAATATATTCTTGATCTTTTATAGAATAATCATCTAAAATATGTTTTACGTTAAATCCATATTCTTGTAAAGCTCTTCCAACTAATATACTTCTATGACATCTTATAGGATCTTGCATAGCCCCCATTAAGGCAATTCTATAGCCCTTATTACAACCATCCTTTAGCCTTTCAATCCCTTTAATAAAATCTTCTTCATGAATAACTTTTTCAAAATCAGAATATCCCTCTTCATTGTAAGAGATTTTATTAAGCCTCTTTGCTGCAAGTTCCTTAGCCATATAAATATATACAAATCCAGCTTTAGTTAAAGTATACTTTATAGTTTCCTTATCAAATTGAACATTATACTTTGAATAAGGTGTTCCTCTAATATCAACAACAGTATCAATATCATAATATCTTAACATATCTATTAATTTTTCAACTGTATAATTTGAATGTCCTATTGTATATATATCCATTAAAACTCACCTCATATCATTATATTTAATTCTCATTTTATAATTAGGTAAATAGTTTTAGTAGTTCTTCCTCTGTTATTGTATTTAAAGTTTCTCCAGTTAAGGTATCTCCATCTATTATTTTGCTTATCAATTCTTTCTTTTCTTCTTGTAGCTTTATTATTTTTTCTTCAATAGTATCTTTAGATATAAGTTTTATTACTTCAACTATATTTTTTTGTCCAAGTCTATGAGCTCTATCTGTGGCTTGATCTTGAACTGCTGGATTCCACCAAGGATCAAAATGGACTACAACACTAGCTGAAGTTAAATTTAATCCAACTCCACCAGCTTTTAAAGAAATTAAGAATATATTTTTATCTCTATTATTAAATTCATTAACTAAATTTATTCTTTCTTTTGCTTTAATACTTCCATCTAAATATAAATAACTAATATTATCCTCTTTTAATTTATTTCCAATATTCTTTAATACAGATGTAAATTGCGAAAATATAATTACTTTTTTATTTGAATCTATAGTTTCTTGTATTATTTCTTTAACTGCTTTTATCTTTGCACTTTCTTCTTTAAAATCATCTATTAATAAAGATGGATCTAAACAAAGCTGACGTAATTTTGTAAGATAAGATAAAATAACTATTTTATTATCTTTAATCTTTTTATTTTCCTTAAGTTTCTTTTTAATATCTTTCATATATGAATTATAAATTTGCTTTTGACTAAAAGTCATTGGTATTAAGTATTCTTTTTCTATTTTATCTGGTAATTCATCTAATACATCTTCTTTTAATCTTCTTAATACAAATGGAGAAATAAGTTCTTTAAGTTCTTTTAAACTTTTGTCATCTCCATTTAAAAACTTATATTTAAATTTTTCTTCATTATACAAATATCCTGGAGTTATAAAATCAAATATTGACCATAATTCTAGTAAATTATTTTCTATTGGCGTTCCAGTTAAAGCTAGTTTACAATTTGCTTTTATAGATTTAACTAACTCTGTGATTTTAGACTTTTTATTTTTAATATTTTGTGCTTCATCTATTATACAAAAATCAAATCTTTTCTCTTCATACCACTTAAAATCACTTCTTAAAGTTCCATAGGTAGTTAGAAGTACATCATATTCTTTATAATTTTCTTTAACTTTCTTTCTTTCACTAACACTTCCATGAATTACTCCTACTTTTAGAGTATCTGCAAATTTTTCAAATTCACTTTTCCAATTATATACTACAGAAGTTGGCGTTATTATTAAACTCTTTTTATTCTTATTTGAAAGTAGTAAAGTTATTGTTTGAATAGTTTTACCAAGCCCCATATCATCAGCTAATATTCCACCAAAGCCTAAGTTTTCTATTGACTTCAGCCAATTATATCCTTTAATTTGATATTCTCTAAGGTTGCCATTTAAATCTTTTGGAACAGCATAGTTTTCTTCTTTATTATTTAATTTATTTACTAGTTCTTTTATTTTTTCTTCTCCAGTTATAAATGGGATGCTTTTATTTCTTATTTTACTGTCTAAATGTATTAGGCTAAATTTATCAACATATATTTCTTCTTTATATACATTATTAAATAAATTTAGCTCTTCTATAGTTTTAAAAAATTCAACTACTTCCGTGTCCTTTAAATCTAAAAAGTTATTTTCTTTTGTTTTATAAAAAGAACTTCCACTTTTTATTCTTTCCATTATATACGCTATTTCACTATAATCTACTTTATCTATCTTATAACCAAAATTATAATAATCATCTATTTCTTCTATTTTACTTATTATATCATTAGATTTTATAAGCTTTATTTCACTAAACTCATTAGATAAAGTTACATCTCCAATTTTACTTAAATTATCTATCCCTTCACTTAATAATATATATTTATCCTCATCATTCCCTATAAATATAAACTTATCTTTATGTTTTATAAACTTATATCTTTCAAGCTCCATTTCTATTTTTTCTTTTGCCCTACTATCTTTTAATCCATTTAAACTATTAGCATAGTTTATATCAATGCTGCAATATATATTGTCATTTTCTTTTTCTATATAAAATCTTGGAGTATTAACTTTATTTATTTCATTTTTTACAGTTTCATCTATAATTATGTCCTTTGAAATTTCACCTACTATAAACAATAATTTCTTTAAATTACTTTCTGTATTTTTATAAATCAAACTATCTTTTCCATCCAATTTATCATATATTGCTTTATAATATTTTAATTGCTTTTTTGTAGGCAAATATATTTTCTTATCATATATCCAAGCCTCTTTTTTGTCATCAATAGGTATTATACTCTTCTTTTGAGATTTTAATATTAAAGCTTCACCTTTTTTCTTTAAAGTAAAAATTAAAGGAATATCTTCTTTATAAATAACTGAGTTATAGTTCATATAATCATAAGTTAAAACTATATTTTTATCATTATCTATTAGTTCTAAAAAACTCCTAAGTTCATCTTTATATAATATAAAGCTTCTAGCATTTACAATTCTACTTTTACCTTCTTTAAATTTCGCTTTTAAAAAATCTATTATTACAGTATTACTCTTGTTAAACTTATTATTTTCATCAAATAAAAATTTACCTAATGATTCTACTGCAATTGTATTTTCTTCTCCCGATCTAAGCTCTAAATGATATTCTTCATTTTTATTTATCTTAACTTGCTTTATCTTTATATCTAATTTTAATATTTTATTATTAATTTCAGATTTTGCTTTATTATGGCCTTCTTTTTCTTTGTTATTTAATGCCGCATAATAAAACTTATATATAGTAGCTACTAAATGGCTGCAAATATAATACTTTGTTTGCTTGCTGTTTTCTTCAAATTGACTACAGCTGCATTTAACATCCATTACATTATTATTTAAATCAAACTTTATATGAGTATTATATTCATTCTTATTTCCCAAAACTCTTCCATATATATGATAAGTATCATTTATCTTTTTACTTACAACCTTAGATACTAACCCATTCTTAAATAAAGCTATTCCGCTATTCTTTGAAATACTAGAACTTAACTTTAACAGTGATTTCATCATAGCCTTTATGCTCATATACATCCCTCCCTTTTAAGCTTACTTAATATTATATATTATTTTATATTACTTCATTTATTTTTTCTTCCTATATTATAACCTTTACTTAATAAAATAGCTTTGTTATTTGGTGTACTTTTATTAAAGTCTATATTTCTTACTTTATAATATATTTTATCAAGGTAAATCTTAATATTGATATTTATTAAATAGAGATCATTATAATACATTAAATTTTATTTTAATAATTCACATAAAAATGAGAGAAGCTTGTACAACTTCTCTCATTTTTAGATGCCTAATATATTTAAGTATATCTATATTTTATATTTAAATATGTAACGGTAATTTTATAATAAATTCAGTTAATGTTTCTTCACTTTTTACTTGTATATTTCCATTATGCTTATTAACTAATTCTTTTACTATATATAAACCAAACCCATTTTCTTTATGTTTATTTTCTTTAGTTGAAAATCCTTGATGAAAAATTTTATCAATTATATCCTTATCTATTTGAGGACCATTATTTTGTATGCTTATAACTATATGATTATAGTTATAAAAGCTTTTAATCATTAACAAACCTCTTCCATTTAAAGCTTCTATAGAATTTCTTAATATATTAGAAATAATTCTTTGTAGATCCATTTCATCTATATTTGTATCTTCTAATTTAGCTTTTTCATCTATTAAAATATCTATATCTATGAAATTAATAGAATTAACTATTCTAGATATAAGAGAATTTTCATCACTTACAACTTTAACTTGTGTTGAAATATTATTTCCCTCTATTACGCTTTTAAATAATTCTCCTAACTTATCATAATTTTTCATTAGATATGCTCCATATAAATATGAAATCTGAGAACCATAATCATGTTTTATTTTTTTCAATTCATTAATCTTATTTTCTAATTCCGTGTTTAAATTATATATTTCACTAGACTTCTTATTTACACTTGCAAAATACCAAGTAACTAAAATAATAAATCCACCTAATAGTAAAAATACTATTTCTTCAAATATTGGATTGTCTTTTCCATTAATAATAAATGATAAAGATATTATAAAATCAAGTATTATTGTTATTATTATAAAAGTAATTATAGATGAAATTCTTGATTTAATCGTTAAAAAGACTTTATACATAAATTTCATATTACTCAAAACAAAATATGAAATAATATATGAAGGGATATAAACAACTAATATCAGTAATAAATTTATATTAGTGCTATCAATAGTTATTACATTACTAACGAAGTTAATTATAATATTACTAACTATTGAGTTTATACAAATTATAAAATATATTATACTAAATCCAATAGTGGCTGATAGCTTATCCTTGTAATAGGGAAGAACCGCCAAAACTAATGATACTATATGCATTATTATAATTGCTAAACTATAATTTCCCATAATAGAAGTAATTAATATTATTACTAAAGATATGCCCCCTATTAATGAAAAGGTTTGTATTTTACTTTTCTTATATTTTTCATCAATGCAATAATTTATCGTCATAATGAACATAGTACATTGAAGAATACTATTAATAATGTCAAAAAAACCAGTGTACATATCCTATATTCCCCTATCTAAATTTTTTAATTGATTGAATTTATTTTATTGTTTTATTTCATAATTATATTTTATTGTTAACTTATTAAATTATACAATATTTCCGTATAATATGCTATGTTTTTTACTTATTATTTAATTATTTAATCTTCTTTTTCGTAAATTTTTAATTCAATTTTATTTTTAATCAAAAGTCATCATAAGTGATTTATTTTTTGAAAACCTTTTCTTTTGTATCTAGATTAATTTAACTTTTATCATATTAAATATATAAAATAATATAAGCCTATAGATTAGATTTTTATATCCACTCCATAGGCTTATATTATTTTAATTTATATATAAGTTAAAGATTTAAAGGTAAATTTATAATGAATTCAGTTAAATCTTCATTACTCTTTACATATATATTACCATTATATTTATCAATCAATTCTTTTACTATGTATAAACCAAAACCATTTTCTCTATATTTGTTTTCCTTAGTTGAGAATCCTTGTTCAAAAATTTTATCAATATTATTTTTATCAATTTTAGGTCCATTATTTTGAATACTCACAACTATATTATTATAGTTATAGAAGCTTTTAATCATTAGCAATCCTTTTCCATTTAATGCTTCAACAGAATTTCTTAATATATTAGAAACTATTCTTTGTAAATCAATTTCATTTATTTTTGTATCTTCTAATTTAGCTTTTTCATCTATTAAAATATCTATATCATTTAAATCAATAGAATTAACTATTCTAGATATGAGAGAATTTTCATAACTTAAAACCTTAACTTGTGTTGAAATATTATTCCCTTCTATTACACTTTTAAAGAGCTCGCCTAACTTATCATAATTTTTCATAAGGTATGCTCCATATAAATATGAAATTTGAGAGCCATAATCATGCTTTATTTTTTTTAATTCATTAATCTTCTTTTCTAATTCTTTATTCAAATTATATATTTCATTTGACTTTTTATTTACAATTGCAAAATACCAAGTAACTGAAATAATAAATATACCTAGTAATACAAATATTACTTCCATAAAAATAGGATTATCTGTACCATTCACAATATATGAAAAAGATATTATAAAATCACATACTATTGTTATTATTATAAAAGCAATTATTGATGAGGTTCTTGATTTAATCATTAAATACACCTTATATATAAATTTCATATTCCTCATAATAAGATATGAAATAATATATGATGGTAAATACATAATTAATATCATTACTAAGCTTATATACTTATTATCTATACTTATAATACTTGTAAATAAAGAAAATATAATAAAACTTACTATTGAAATTATGCAAATTATAAAATATATTATACTAAATCCAATAGTTGCTGTTAGTTTATCTTTATAATAAGGTAAAATTGCTAACATAAGCGATATTATATGCAATATTATTATTGATAAACTATAGTTTCCCATAGCTGAAGTAATTATTATTATTACTAATGATATTATTGCTATTAATGCAATAATTTGTATTTTATTTTTTTTATATTTATGATCAATGCAATAATTTATTGTTATTATAAACATTGAACATTGGATAATACTATTAATAATATCAAAAAAACCAGTGTACATATCTAGGGTCCCCTATCTACTTTTTAGTTGCTTCTCTTTATATCGTATAGCATATTGCTTATACAGATTAACGTCCCCTATCTTAATTTTTTAATTGCTTCCGGCATTTCTTCTGCCCCTATTCCTGCTAATGATGATGGACCTATGTTTATTAACATTGCTGCTAATAATAATGTAAATGATCCTAAATACTTCTTTATTTTCATTGTTCCACCTCCCTATTTTTATCATATTTTAAATACTGTAAATCTCTTTATTGTCCAAACTAATAGTACACCATTCTAGATAGGTTTCCCTTGATATTTATTAAACATTAATATAGCTTGTACTAAAATTGTCCAAACTATTATTTGAGAAGCCCATGTAACTTTAAAAATAATAATTGATACTAAAATTAATGCTAAAGAATTTATAATTCCTATCTTCCTATTCTTTTTAATAAGATCTTCTCTTGTTATTGGCATTCTATTATCTATTATTGGTGCCTTATTATAGATAGAAAATATACTTACTAAATTTAATATAATGCAACCAATTAAATTTAACTTATTAGTTTCAAATAAAACTATTATTATTGCAACTACTATTAACGTAGCAATAAAACATTTTATTTGAGTGTCTTCATGATATCCACCTATAAATGGCTTTGTAATTGACATTATAAATATTATAAGTAAGCTTTCCTTAAAATATCCTAATAAAGAAAATATAAAAATTATTAGTGAAAATTTTATAATTTCATATACAAGAATCTTTAAAGCATACTTAGCTTGTTCTATTTGGTCATTATTATAATTATTATACTTTCCTAAATCATCTACAAACCTATATATTAGCTTTTCTACCATAAAACCCCTTTTTTATTTGTTATATTTTATTTAATATTATATTTCTTATTATATCACTTATTTGTTTATGATTCTACATTTTTCACTGCATTTAGTGGGTATTTTTGTATTAGTTCCAAAAAATAAGATGTTATATAAACTTCTTTATATAACATCACCTTAATCTATAATTTTTCTGTTACATGCTACCTGTTCCCTGATACCTGTCACTTTGTTATGCCCTTACTCTATAAACTGTGAATTACTCTAAGTACTTCTTCCCCGTATTTTTCAAATTTCTTTTCTCCCATGCCTCTAATATTAAGTAATTCTTCCTTGTTTTTCGGAATTTTATTAGTAAGCTCAATAAGAGTAGAATCTGAAAATATAATATATGGTTTGATTCCTAGCGTATTTGCCTTTTCTTTCCTCCATAATCTTAACTTATTAAACAATTCCTTATTTTCCATTTTTTCTTCAATATCTTCGCTTAACTTACAAATTACTTTTTCTTTTGATTTTAGTACTCTTATCGATTTAGGATTTAATTTTAACATTGAGTATGTACCTTCCTTTAAATTTACATATTCTAAATCCAACAATGTCTTAATTAAATCTCTTATAAATTTGCTACTATACTCTTTCATTATCCCATATGTACTTAAATTATCTAACTTATTTTGAATAATTTTAGGGCCTTTAAATCCTCTTAAAATATCAACTAATACAGAAATTCCATACATTTCTCTTGTCCTATAGACACATGATAAAATCATTTGAGATTCTACTGTAAAATCTCTAAGTTCTTCATTATTTAAACAATTGCTGCAGTTATTACAGTATGGTCTTACCTTTTTATCTCCAAAATAGTTTAAAATTAAATTCCTATAACATTTATCATACTCACAGAAATCAACCATATTTTGAAGTTTTCTTATTTCAATTTCTTTTCTTGTATCTCCAGCTGTGGTATATATTAAATATTCTAATGTTCTTATATCTTCTCTATTGTACAAAAGATGGCACTCTGTTTTTTCTCCATCTCTACCACCCCTACCTATTTCTTGATAATAAGATTCAAGATTTTTGCATAATGTAAAATGTATTATATATCTTACATTAGATTTATCAATCCCCATTCCAAATGCATTGGTAGCAATCATTACATTAAAATTATCTTTTAAAAACTCTTCTTGATAATAACTTTTTTCTTCATCTTTTAATCCACCATGATACTTTGCTGCTTCTATTCCTCTTTCCCTTAGATAATAATATAAAGCATCAACTTCTTTTCTTGTTGCACAATAAACTATTCCTGAGCTTTCTTCATGATCCCGTACATAATCTTTTACAAACTCTGCTTTATCTTCTTCTTTATGCACACATATTAATAAATTTTCTCTATCAAAGCTTCCTAAATATATATATGGATTAATAAATTCTAAAAGTTCTAAAATATCTTTTCTGACTTCACTTGTTGCCGTTGCCGTAAATGCAGTAACTACTGGTCTTACATTTAAACTTTTTATAAAAGGAGCTATATACCTATAACTTTTCCTAAAATCATGTCCCCACATTGAAACACAATGCGCTTCATCTATTGCAATTTGACTTATCCAAAGTTTTCTTAACATTTTATTGAAATATTCATTTTCTAATCTTTCCGGGGCTATATACAAAAGTTTGACGTCTCCATCATAACATTTCTTTAATATTTCCTTTATTTCATCTAAACTTTGAGTACTATTTATATATTCAGCCTTTATTCCTATATCATTAATTGAATCAACCTGATCCTTCATTAATGATATTAAAGGAGATATAACTAAAGTAATTCCATTAAAAATTAAAGCAGGAATCTGATAACAAATTGACTTACCTCCACCTGTTGGCATAATGCAAAGGCTATCCCTTCCTCTTAAAATATTCGATATTATCTCATTTTGGCCTTCTCTAAAGGAGTTATATCCAAAATATTTTTCTAAAATCTCCATTGCTTTATTCATAATGTTAATCACTCCTTTCTCCTTAAGATTCTACCATATTTTTCACTTCTTAAAACAGCAATAAAAAAAAATTGCGAAGCAATTTATTCAGTGCACAGTTAACAATTTACAATTCACATTTTCTTGGATAAAGTAACAAGTATAAGATGGTAGATTTTTAAACGAAATACTGACTAAATATATAATCTTAATTTATTTTAAAATAAATTCCATCTTATTTTTGATTATGTTTACGTTTGTTACCTGATACCTGTTCCCTGTTACCTATAAAATGAGAACAACTGTGAACTGTGCCATATGAACTGCGAACTAGAAATTTTACTTCGCAAAATATTACATTTATTGATTTAACATTTTAATTATTTTTTCATTTTGATCTTTTGTCAAATTAAGTTTTTCTGTTACATTTAATAGTTTATCGAAAAGTTCATTTTCTCCTATCAAATTTCTTAAATAACTAGTTATGGAATTACTTATTTCTAAAACTATTTGAAGACCTTCTATTCTTTCTTCATCATTAAGTTCATTTTGCTCTATTGCTCTATATAATATATAGCCGTAAACAGAACATAATTCAACGTAGTCTATTATTTCATCTGATGATATTTTGCTAATCATATATTCAATTTGTACTGGTGAATATTTTTTATAAATATCATTATTTATATTAAAATGTAGAGATGCATTTATAAATTCATCTTTTAGATTATTTGTTACTTTCGTATTTAAGTAATTTAAAACTAGTCTATATATTATAACATTCATTACGATTGTCCCCCTAAATAATTCCTATAATTATAATTTATCATAATATTGCAAATTTTGAAATTGTATTATATAAAATTTATTATATATTTTTATTGACAACTAAAAGAAGTTCATATATTTATAACATTATTTTTAAGTCAGATTTTTAAGATATAATATTTATAATAAGAATCTATATAAAAAAATACCTATGCAACCATAGGTATTTTTTTGTTTATAATATTTCTTTTACAGCCTTTATAATTTCATCACTTGTTAAACCATATTTTTTCATTAATTCATCAGGAGTTCCTGATTCACCAAAAGTATCTTTTATTCCTATAGATTTTACTTTTGTTGGTTCACTACTTGTTACAACTTGAGAAACAGTTGCTCCAAGTCCACCTATTATGGAATGTTCTTCTGCTGTAACTATTCCTTTAGTTTCTTTTGCAGCTTTAATTATTAATTCTCTATCTATTGGTTTAATAGTAGATATATTTATAACTCTTGCATTTATTCCTTCTTCTTTTAGCTTATCAGATGCCTCGATTGCTTTTTGAACCATCATTCCAGTTGCAATTATAGCTACATCATTTCCATCTCTAAGAGTTACACCTTTTCCTATTTCAAATTTATAATTATCATCAAATATATCTTCTGTATTACATCTTCCGAATCTTAAATATACTGGACCTTCAAAGTTAGCTGCTGCTTTTGTAGCTTGCATAGCTTCTCTATGATCAGCTGGTACTATTACAGTCATATTTGGAAGTGCACTCATAAGTGCAATATCTTCAACAGATTGATGTGAACCACCATCTTCCCCAACTGTTATTCCTGCATGAGTTGCAGCTATTTTAACATTCATCTTTGGATAACATATTGAGTTTCTTATAACTTCAAATGCTCTACCTGTAGCAAATACTGCAAAGGTACTAGCAAATGGTATATTACCAACATTAGCAAAACCTGCTGCCATTCCCATCAAATTTTGTTCTGCAATACCAGCATTGAAAAATCTATCCTTAAACATATTCTTAAAATCACATGTTTTTGTAGACTTAGAAAGGTCTGCATCAAGTACTACAACTTTTTCATTTTCTTTTCCTAATTCTACTAATGCCATGCCATATGATTCTCTTGTTGCTTTTCCCATTATAAATACCTCCTATTTAGTAATTTCCATTATAGCTTGTTCTGTTTGCTCTTTGTTAGGTGCTTGTCCATGCCATCCTGCTTGATTTTCCATAAAGCTAACACCTTTACCTTTTACAGTCTTAGCTATTATTACACTTGGCTTTCCTTTAACTTCTTCAGCTTTCTTAAATGCTTCATCTATTGAATCAAAATCATGTCCATCACATTTAATTACATTAAATCCAAAACCACTAAACTTTTCATCTAAAGGATTTATTCCCATTACTTCTTCATTTTTCCCATCAATTTGCAATCCATTAAAATCAACTATTGCAACTAAATTATCTAATTTATAATGAGCTGCTGCCATAGAAGCTTCCCAAACTAAACCTTCTTGAAGCTCTCCATCTCCTAGTATTACATATACCTTTGAATTACTTTTTTGAGCTTTTAATCCCAATGCCATTCCTACAGCATTAGATATTCCTTGACCAAGTGAACCTGTTGATACATCAACCCCAGGAACATGTTTAGAATCTGGATGTCCTTGAAGTAATCCACCTGTTTTTCTTAATGTCTTTAACTCTTCCTTAGGGAAAAATCCCTTTTCAGTTAATACTGAATAAAGCGCTGGAGCCGCATGCCCTTTACTTAAAACAAATCTATCTCTTTCCTCCCATTTAGGACTACTAACATTTATATTCATTTTTTCATAATATAAATATGTTAATATATCAGCACAAGATAATGATCCTCCTGGATGCCCTGACTTTGATTCATAAAGCATTTCAATTATATTTTTTCTAACATTCTTTGATACAGAAATTAAGTTTTCTTTATTCATAACTTACACCACCCAATCTATTTTACTGTTTTTCTCTCAACTAAATAAGGTTTCAAATTTATAACTTTTTTTGTGTTATTATTGTTTTTTGCAATATCCATTAATAGAGCAAAAGCTTCTTTTCCCATATTATAAATAGGTTGTGCAACACTTGTCAATTCTGGTTCTATAAAGGAACAAATCCCAATATTATCATATCCTAATATATTTATGTCTTTTGGTATATTAAAACCTTTTCTTATTAGAAATTTAATTCCACCTATAGCCATTACATCACTACTATAAAATATTGCATCTATTTTTTGATTCCTATCTATTAATCTTTCTGTTGCTTTGATTCCACCTTCTAATGAAATTTCATCTTCCTCTATTAACTCTTGATTAAAAATATTATATTTACTAGCTATTTTACAAAAGTAACCAAGCCTTGAATTAGATATAATTTCATTTTTATTAGAACCAATGAAGGCTATATTTTTACATTCCTTTTTTATTAAATAGTCTAAACCTATTTTTATCCCCTGTTCATTGTCACAAAAAACACCATTGATATCTTCTTCTATATCATCTATATGCCTGTCAACAATTACAAATGGAACTTCATTAGCCTTTAACATATTAATTGAATTATTTTGCTTACTACTTGCTACAAGTATTACCCCATCTACTAACTTACTTATTAATAACCTTATGTATTCCTCTTCTCTTTTTCCGCTATTAAAAGTATTACATAAGATAATGCTATAACCTTCCTTTTCAGCTTCTATCTCTATAGCTTTTGCCATTTCTGCAAAGAATGGATTTTCTATATCTGGAATAACAAAACCTATGGTATAACTTTTTTTGGTACTTAACCCTCTTGCAAATGAATTTGGTATATAGTTAAATTCCTTTGCTGCTTCTAAAATTCTATTTCTTGTTTCTTCTGAAACACTTATATCTTTATTATTTAATACCATTGATGCTGTAGTTCTAGATACATTTGCATATTTTGCTATGTCTAGAAGTGTTATCTTCCTCATAAATTCCACTCCTTATTGCAATTTTACATATAGAATTATATCATAATTTATTAATATTTATTTGACAATTTTGCTAATAATTTTGATTACTTATAATTTTTAAATCTGCTGCTATTTCTTTATCTACTGATTCTCCATTATATATCTTAGAAGCAAGCTCTACTCCTAATGCTCCAATTAGATCTGGTTGTTGTGCAACTGTTGCAATCATTTCACCCTTTTCAACAGCATCTAAAGCATCATCATTCCCATCAAATCCAATGACCATAGCATTTATATTACTTGTTCCTATTGCTTTTGCTGCTCCAAGTGCCATTTCATCATTATGTGCAAACACCACTTGAATATCATCATTACCCTGTATTATATTTTCCATAACTGAAAGACCTTTTTGTCTGTCAAAATCTGCTGCTTGACTTGAAACAAATTTAATATTTGATTTATCATCTAAAATACTATGAAATCCTGCTCCTCTATCTCTAGTTGCTGAGGCACCTGGAATGCCTTGAAGTTCAACTACATTTATAGTAGATTCAGTACCTATTTTTTCTAAAACGAATTCTGCTGCCATGGCTCCGCCCTTTATATTATCTGAAGCAATATGACTTGTAACTTCTCCGCCATTTGATTGTCTATCTAAGGTTATTACTGGTATATTTGCTTCATTTGCAACTTCTACTGATTTAACAACTGCATCACTATCTGTTGGGTTTATTAGCAAGGCTACTACACCAAGTTGTATTAAATCTTCTACATTTGCCCTTTCTTTTGCTGGATCATTTTGTGAATCTAAAACTATTAATTCAAATCCTAGCTTTTCTGCTTCCTTTTCTGCTCCTTCTTTCATGCTAACAAAGAAAGGATTATTTAAAGTTGATAAAACTATTCCAACTTTTTTGTCACTATTTCTTTTTGAGCATCCTATAAAGAAACTCATTGAAATTATGGCTGCTAGAGAAAATGCTAATATCTTTTTTATACCTTTCATGTTATCTCCTCCTATTTCAATTATGCTTTCTTTCTGCTCTTTTTATCTAATAATACAGCTATTAAAATAACTAATCCTTTTACTATTGATTGATAAAATGGTGATACATTCATTAAGTTTAATCCATTATTTAGAACTCCTATGATAAGAGCACCTATTAGAGTTCCTGTTATTTTTCCTTCTCCACCTGAAAGTGATGTACCACCAATAACTACTGCTGCTATTGCATCTAATTCAAATCCTGTTCCTGCGTTAGGTGATGCTGATCCTATTCTGCTAGTTATAATTACACCTGCAATTGCTGATGCAAAGCCTGAAACTACATATACTAAAGTCTTAATTTTATCTGTATTTATGCCTGATAATCTAGCTGAGTCCTCATTTCCACCTAGAGCATAAAGATATCTTCCAAATCTTGTTTGTGATAATACATAAATTGCTATTATGGAAACTATTACAGTAATTATAACTGGAATTGGTATAAATCCTAATTTTCCATTACCTATATTGACAAACTTCTCTGCTAACTTTGAGATTGGAGTTCCATTTGTAAAGACTAAAGTTGCACCTCTAAATACTGTCATTGTTGCAAGCGTTGCTATAAATGCTTGTAACTTACCTTTTGAAATCAATAGCCCATTTACTAACCCTATTGCTATACCAACTAATGCTGCAACTATTACTGCAAGTGTAACACTTCCTGTTGATTTTATTATTGATGCTGATAATGCTCCACTAATTGCTAAAGTTGAACCAACTGACAAATCTATTCCACCAGTTAAAATTACAAAAGTCATACCTACTGCAATTATTGCATTAACTGAAACTTGTGTAAAAACATTTGTAATATTTGATATTGTTAAAAATGCTGGTGTAACAAATGTGATTATTACACATAGTAATACTAAGCCTATAAGTGATTTATATTTAGATACAGTCTCTTTTATATTAATATTCATAATTTTATCCTCCCGACTATTTATTCATTCCAACAGCTAATTTCATTATACTTTCTTGTGAAGCTTCTTCTCTTTTCAACTCTCCTGAAATTCTTCCTTCACTCATAACAATTATTCTATCGCTTATTCCTAAAACTTCTGGTAAATCTGAAGATATCATTATTATTGCTTTTCCAGAAGCTTTAAGTTCATTTAATAATTCATATATTTCTTTTTTTGCACCTACATCTATCCCTCTTGTAGGTTCATCTATTATTAGTACTTCTGGAGATAACATAAGCCATTTTGCAAGTATAACTTTTTGTTGATTTCCACCACTTAAATTCTTTATTAATTGATCTCTATTCGGCGTCTTTATCTTAATTTTATCTATATAATAATCAACATCTTTTACTGCTTTATTTTTATCTATAGACATCATTTTACCTTCATATTTCTTTAAATTAGATAAAATCATATTTTCTGCTACAGATAAACTTAAAACGCAGCCTTCTTTTTTTCTATCTTCTGATAAGTAACAAACTCCATTATCTATGGCTTCTTGAATATTTTTTATATTTATTTCTTTTCCCTTTATTTTTATAGATCCTGAAGTCTTCTTGTATTCTCCAAATATTGTTTTTGCAACTTCTGTTCTTCCAGACCCCATAAGCCCAGCTATTCCTAGGATTTCTCCTTCTTTAACATTAAAGCTTATATCCTTTATTCCAACATTTGCACTTAAATCTTTAACTTCTAATATATCCTCTCCAACTTTTATTTCTCTATAAGGAAATTGATCTTCTATTTTTCTTCCAACCATCATTGATATCAATTTATCATTATCAATATCTTTTATTAAAGCATTTCCTGCATACTTTCCATCTCTAAGAACCTCAACTCTGTCACATATAGCAAATATTTCTTCCATTCTATGAGATATATAAATTATTGCAATTCCCTTTTTCTTTAAACTATCTATAACTTTAAATAAATTCTTAGTTTCTACTTCTGTTAAAGCAGTAGTTGGCTCATCCATTATTATTACTCTTGCATTTTTAGTTAATGCTTTTGCTATTTCTACCATTTGTTTTTCTCCAACATTTAAGGTAGCAACAAGAGTATTAGGATTTATATTTGCACCTATTTGATCTAAAAATAATTTACTTCTTTCAATAAGTTCCTTTTTATTTATTTTCCCTGTAAACTTTTGATATTTTTCATTTCCTAAAAATATATTTTCTGCAACTGTTAAGTTGTTTAAAACACTCATTTCTTGATGGATAATAGTAATACCATATTCTTCTGCTGACTTTATTCCTTTTATATTTGCTTCTTCTCCATCTATAAATACTTTTCCTTGGTCCTTTTGATATACACCACTTAATATTTTCATTAGAGTAGATTTACCAGCTCCATTTTCACCCATTAAAGCTGTAACTTCTCCACCATAAGCTGTTATATCAACATTGTCTAGAGCCTTAACCCCTGGGAATATCTTAGATACTCCTTCCATTCTTAGCATTGGTATCTTTTTACTCATATAAATACCCTCCTTAACTAAAATACAACTCCTGATTTTAAAATTATATTTGCATAAGGTGTTTGTTCACCCGTTCTAATTACTGCCATGCATTCCTTTAAATTTCTTTTTAGTTCTTCATGAGATACAAATGTTATTTTTACATCTCCTATAACTTTTTTTATTTCTTCAAAAAGTTTTGGACTTACACTTTCAGTTTCCTTAGCTAATATTACCTCTTCAATTTGTAGTTCTTCTAATGTTGCTTTTAAAGTTTGTATAAATGTTGGTACTCCCTTTATTAATGCTAGATCTATTCTTTCACTTTCATTAGGTATTGGTAATCCACAATCTCCTATTGCTAACATATCTGTATGACCCATCTTTGATATCACTGAACTTAAGTTACTATTTAATAATACTGTCTTTCTCATTTGATTTACTTCCTTCCATAAGCCTCTTCTACCTCTTTTAAATATGGTATTGAAGGTTGTGCTCCTTTTCTTTGAACTGCTATTGATGATACTTTATTTCCAAAGGTTACTGCTTCTATAAGATTTTCTTTATTAATGTTTTTAACATCTAATTTTGAACTTAATCCGCCTATAAAACTATCTCCTGCAGCTGTTGTATCTATTGCATTTACTTTAAATGCAGGAACTACTTCATTAAAGTTTTCTCCTATTACCGCAGCTCCTCTTGAACCTAAAGTTATAATTACAAATTTAACTCCTTTATTTAAGAAAACTTGTGCTGCTTTTTTGGCATCCTCTAAATTTTCTACTTTTATACCAGTTAAAACTTCTGCTTCTGTTTCATTTGGTATTATGATATCTGTTACTTTTAAAAGTTCTTCATCTATTTTTTTAGCTGGTGCAGGGTTTAATATAGTTATTTTTCCAAGCCTCTTTGCTCTTTTAAATGCTTCTAAAGTAATTTCTTCTGGTGTTTCAAATTGAGATATTAATATATCACTTTCTTTTAAAGCCTTTTCTGATTTATCAATTTCTTCTTCATTCATTGTCATATTTGATCCTGGAACAACTATTATTGAATTATTTCCATTTTCATTAACCATTATAATTGCCATTCCAGTTGCTTCTTTTTCATCTTCATATATAAAATTTACATCTATATTATCTTCTTTTAATTTATTTTTAAGTATTAACCCATTATCATCTTTACCTATCTTAGATATCATTATTACATCTGAGCCACACCTTTTAGCTGCTACTGCTTGATTGGCACCTTTTCCTCCTGATATCTTTTCAAAAGATTTTGATAAAATAGTTTCTCCTACTTGAGGGATATCTTTAACCTTTAAAACTAAATCCATATTCATGCTTCCAAGTACACATATCTTATTCATAAATCTCTCTCCTAATTATTATTTTTAGTAAAACGGTTTACTAAATCGATTAACTATATAATAAATCATTTGTAAACGTTTTTCAAGTAGTTTATTAAAAAAAATTAAAAATTTCTTTTATATTTTGCTTTACTTTATCATATAATAAGACTATACTTAACCTACTGGCTGAGGTCAGCAACTTAATATCGCGGGATGGAGCAGTTGGCAGCTCGTCGGGCTCATAACCCGAAGGTCGTAGGTTCAAGTCCTGCTCCCGCAACCAAAAAAGCTTTGGATTTTCCAAAGCTTTTTATATTTATTTTATCTTACAAATGAATATTCTACTTTTGCTAATCTATTTAATTTCTCTGCATTTATATTAATTATTTCATCTAATAAGTATTCCTTTAGCCTTCTATTCTTTTTAGGCTCTAAGTTCTTTTGTATAGCTATTTTTTCACTTACTGCTATAGTCATAATAGCAACTAAGACGGCTCTAAATCTTTGTTCATTATTGCTTGCAGATGCAATTCCTACACAAATTAATCCACATAATATAGATTCAGTTCCCAATATATTACTAAACTCATTTTGATAGCCTTCAACATAAAATTCACTAAACCCATCAGTTAAGTAATAATCTTCACATTGGACAACTAATATTATATTATGCCTTTTTGAAAAGCTTCTTAAATCAACCCTAGCTTCTATATTTTCTTTTAATTTTAAATCCTTAAAATCTTTGTTCTTTAATTTATCATCACTACTGGTTAATATCTTAAACTCCTCTACTCTTCCTTTCACAACACTTATATTGTATCTATTTATGAATCTTAATGCTATTTCCTTTCTAAGAAATGAAAAATCTACTCCCATTATATCTAAAACAACTGGAATACCTTTTCTTCTTGCAACCCTAATTGATTTTTCAATTGCTTCTACCTTAGCCCCACTTAAATCTTCTAAATTAATCAATAGACAATCACATTTAAATGTTATATCTGGTGCTTCTTCAACAAAATTTGCAATTATAGGATTACCATCATAGCATAAAATTCCTTGCGCTAAATCTCTTACCGAAATTGAATTGGAGATACAGTGTATAAGAGGTTTTTTTTGCTTCTGCAAGTTTAAACTCTCGTCTAATGCCCTTATACCAATTTGCATTTTTGTATCCTCTCTTACATCCTGAACTTAAATTCTAGCAATATAGTAATGCTTATACTATATCTATACATATTATTCGACTATATTTTTATATGTTACATATATTTAAGTTACCAATTAATAATTATAAAAATATGAAGGAATTAGATTAATATAAAATATATGCAAATTTTAAGGAAGGTTAAGAATAACCTTCCTTGATTTAGTTAATATTATATTTTAAATTACTCCTAATATATTACTAAATATAAAATATTTTAACTTTCCTAGTTTCTTCTTGCAATAAATAGGAACTGTATTATAAAAATCAATTATATTTTGAATTTCTTTTTTACTAATAGGTTCATTACTATAACAAGCCTTATTGAAAATATCTGTTATAGTTTTAAAGGATAAATCATTAGAATCTAATATTTCATCTACCCTTTGTGCATATTGTAATGGTGTTTCTCCAATATTTATTTTAAGTCCTTGTAGTGAAAAACCTCTTAAAAGACGCTTGTATATTTTAATTATTTCTTGCTTTGAAGAATACTTTTTCAATCTATAAATAACAATCTTCCGTTTAAAATAAGGAACAATAAATATCCATAATAATGAAACAACCAATAGTTGTATAGTAATTCTTATAAATAATTTTGATTTTGATTCTATATCATTTACATTATTTGATACCTCTTCCTTCAAGGTCTCATTGTTATTCTTTGGTTTACTATCTTCAACCTCATCATCGATTTCTTCTTCCTTTTTTGTTTTGTTTTGTGTATTTAAAATCTGTTCTTCAGTTGTATTATTTAAAGATTCTAAAAATGGTGCAGTAGGCTCAAAGGGCATCCATCCAAATCCTTCAAAATATACTTCAACCCAAGCATGTGCTTGTTTATTTGTAACTTCATATATTCCATCTGTAGATCTCTCTGGCAAAACATATCCCTCAACATACCTAGTTGGAATGCCTATTGAACGAGCAAGTATTGTCATTGCTGAAGCATAATAAGTACAGTAGCCTTCCTTTGAGTCAAATAAAAAATAGTCAACAAAATCTCTATCCTCTGGTACACTTCCAGGCATTAAAGTGTATTTATAATTTTGTGAAAGGTAAGATTCTATAGCTTTTGCTTTATCATAATTATTGTTTACTGATGAAGTTATTTCAAAAGCAAGATCAAAAACCCTTTTAGGAAGTTCATTAGGTAACTGAAGATATTCATTATAAATATCCTTTGACTTTGCTTCTAAACTTATAACATAATCTCTACTTCCTTCATTACCTTCAGAGCCTATATAATTATGTTCTATGTATTCACTATATAAACCTTGTTTGCTTCTTCTCAATAAATTATAAATATCTTCATTATTTTTATCTATCTTATATAATTCTGCATTATATTTGAATCCCTTTTGCATTATACTTTCACTAAATAGTATTCCATAAAGATCCTTAACAACATATAAGGAATTCTCTGGTTCAGAACTTAAGTTACTTACCTTTGATGGTATAAATATTGTTTTTATATCTAAATTTTCATAAGTAATATCTATAAAGCTTTTATCAAAACCTTCTTCTAAAATATTTGTTTCATTTGACACAATCTTACTCCCTTGAAGAAGTTCAAATAAATCATCATCAAAATTATTAAGTTCAAGCATACTACCTAACTTAATTGATCCGAACTTCTTGCTTTCCCATGAATAACCTGTATATATTTCTTTAACTGCTCCTTTTAAATATATTCCACTTTCAGGCGCCTCCACTTTCATTACGAGTGTATTATCTATAGAAACATTCCCTCCTAGCCTTGAATTATCATCTCCAAAACCAGTAGAACTTATTTTGAAATAATTATTACTTCCAGTATTAGATCCCTTTTTAGTATTATTACTAACATGTCTTGCTTTGGAATCTATCCAACTAAGTTCTATAGGATTATCTCTAGATGATAAGAAATAAGATGAAATCAATACTATTGCACAAATTGGAATACAAGAGATTAAAAAGCTTATTGGAACTTTATTATTTTCTTTACTTAATTTAATATTTCTTAAGTAAATATATTTTAAATAGTATATTAAAATAATAAATAAAAATATATAAAAGGAAAAATAAATTCTAAAATTTTCAACTATCCATTGTCCCACAAATACGCTTGCCCCACCAATTAATAGGATGTAAAAATTAAATTTCTTTACTGAAAATATATACACAATTAATGGAATAATAGCGCTTAAAGCTATAAATATATTCCTTTGATATCTTATGCTAAGAACTATTTCACCATTTACTTGCTTATCAATTAAAGCCGTTAATGAGCTTATATTCTTAATAAATAAAGTAAGCTCCAATGGATTTGTAAAAAAAGTAACTAACATACCTACTAAAATAAAAGATAAACAAATAGCAAAAATCTTTAAAGATAACTTATTAATAAATAAAATTGAATATATAATTGAAGCAATACAAACAGCTATAAATACATTTTGTGCTTTATAAGCCAATTTAAAAGTGGAAGTAAAAGCATAAACTAAACTAAAACTTAAGGTTATTGCTAGTATTAAGTCCATAGTATAGCTTAAGCCCTTCTTTACAAAACTCTCCATTTAATTTCTTTTACCTCCTTGCTTAAATACTACTTGTATATCCTCCTCTATATTAATTTCATATAATTTAATCCCTAATTCTGATAATGAAGCAAGTATAGTTTTTGCTTCATTATCCTCATGAACTTTACTTAGATTTTCTTTATCCTCTGCTTTGTTGTTCTCTATCTTTTCGTTACCATATATATAAATTAAGGTTATATTGCACCCCAATAATATTGCCTTATTTAATTCTTCATAAAGAATATAATTAATATTAAAAGTAGCAATTATTATATCTGCCTTACCTATATTGCAGTTAACTTCACTTTCAATTATATCCTTAAAACTTGTCTTTTGATTAAATTCAACTTTCGCTAAGGCTTCATAAGCTTTTTGAAAATCTAAAGAATTACTGTAATTAATAGCATTAATGCCTTTACTATCATATATAAGCTTTACCTCTGCATCATTGTATATACAATATCTTAATATGGCAATTGTAGTTTCAAGCAACTTATCTTCAATAGCAGCATTCTTTTCTACTTCAAAATTATTACTTTGTAAATCAAGTATAAGTATTGCACTTCTAGAACCAACCTTTTCATATTCCCTTATCATTAACTCATTTGTCTTAGCTGTTAACTTCCAATGTATTTTCCTTAAACTATCACCATAATTATACTTATTTATCTCCTCAATTGTGGATATATCCTCTTGTCCCCCTCCAATACTTGACACATTATCTGAAAGGTAACCTGAACTTAAATAAAACTCATCAATATCTATAATTTGCGGATACACTGTTATATAAAGTGGGGTTTTATTTTTTAGAGTGAACTTAAAAATCCCAAGAAAATCTTGTACTTCAATGGTACTTACCCCTAGCTTAAAATCTCCTCTATATTTATATATATAATCAATAGAAACTTCCCTCTTAGAAAAAGGTTGTAGTGATATATTATTTATTTTATGTTTTTGTATAACTCCACCTTTATCATTTAAGAAGCTAATACTTATATATGGAAGAATAAAAAAACTTCTGTTAGTTATATTTACTGTAAAAGTTACTTTATCTCCCTTAAATATTAAATCATTATCAAGACTTTGCTCATACTTTAGCATAAAATAGCCTATTAGCATATATGTAAAAGAAACTATAGGAAGGACTAACACTGTATAAAAAAACATATTTGGTACTTTTCCACCATAATAATATACAAAAGTAAATGTTATAATAAGTAAACTTAAATATAAAATTCTATTTAATTTCATTTACTTCACCATTGGAATATCAATATCGTTAATTATTGAGTTTAATATGTCTTCAGTAGATATTTTTTTAATCTTTGCTTCTTGTTTTAATATTATTCTGTGAGAAAGTACTGGTACTGCCATTTTCATAATGTCATCTGGAATAACATAATTTCTCCCTTTATAATAAGCCCATGCTTGTGAAGCTTTAAATAAAGATATAGAACCCCTAAGACTTGATCCTAGTAATATTTGTGGATGATTACGAGTTTCTCCAATAATATTAACTATATAATCTCTTAAAAGCTTATCTACATGAACATTTCTTACTTCATTTTGAACAAGTATTATTTCTTCACTATCAACTACAGGGTCAAGTAAATCTATTGGATTCTTAAATTTAAGATTTGATAATATCTTGCTTTCTTCATGTGGTGATGGATATCCTATTGATACCTTCATAAAAAACCTATCCAGTTGTGCTTCTGGAAGATGATAAGTACCTAAGTATTCAACTGGATTTTGAGTTGCAAGAACCATAAAAGGTTGTGGAACTTTATATGTTATTCCATCAACTGTAACTTGATTTTCCTCCATAACTTCAAGAAGACTTGCTTGAGTTTTTGGAGAGGTTCTATTTATTTCATCTGCAAGTATTATTTGACTCATTATTGAACCAGGGCGATATTCAAATTCTCCTGATCTTTGATTATATATAGTAAATCCAGTAACATCTGATGGTAGTATATCTGGAGTAAACTGTATTCTCTTAAATGTAGAACTTATTGATTTAGCTAAAGCTGAAACAAGACTAGTTTTTCCAACTCCTGGTATATCTTCAATAAGAACATGTCCACTACAAGCTAAAGAAATAACAACCAACTCAACAGTTTCTCTTTTTCCAATTATAACTTTTTCAATATTGTCAATTATTTTTTTTACAATTTCTGAATTATTCCCCATTTTATCCTCCATAGTTGTCTTTATTTTGCATTATTAACTTCTAAATATTTTTAATATACTTACAATTATATCATACCAAATCCATATATTACCTATATTCATCATATAAAAAAGTAATTTCTCGGATTTCCATTCCAATAAAATTGGATTACCTTGCATCACTATATAACATAAGATAAAATTAAACCATAATAAATAAGCACCTTTGTTAGAACTATGTAAACTAACATTACTATGTTTTTATAAGTAAAACTAAAAATTTATATACATTAATATTAAGGAGAATTTATTTTATGAATTGGATAGAACAAATTAAAGAATATAAACCATATAATGAGCAAGAAGCTGCAGATAAAGAAGCTATTTTATTTTCAACAGATAATTTTAATAATCTTTTAACCAGAGAAAACCCCCTTGCTCATATAACAAGTTCTGGATATATAGTAAATAAAGATAAAACAAAAGTCCTTATGATTTATCATAATATCTATAATTCTTGGTCTTGGACTGGTGGGCATGCAGATGGAGATAGTGATTTGCTTTATGTTGCTATAAAAGAAGCAAAAGAAGAAACAGGAATTAAAAACATCAAGGCCTTAGATAATAAAATTTTCTCATTAGATGTTTTACCTGTACCTGCTCATATTAAAAGGGGTAAAAATATAGCTTCTCATTTACATTTATCAGTGGCTTATCTTTTAGAAGCTGATGAAAATGATGAACTTATTGTCAAAGAAGATGAAAATAGTGGAGTAAAATGGATTCCAATCGATGAAGTTGGAGTTTACTCAACGGAAGCTGATATGATTGTACTTTATGAAAAGTTTAATAAGAAAATAAAAGAAAAATATTAATAAATTTAATCAATTCACAGTATTAAAAATAAAATAACAGGTAACAAGGAACAGGTAATAGATGTTATATTTTCTAGCTAGATAATATATATCTATCTTATGTCAATTCCCTGTTACCTACAAAATGAAAAAAACTGTGAGATGTATCTTGTGGCCTGTGAACTAGAAATTTTCTGCGCATCTTAAATCTAATGCTTTTTAAAACAACTAATTAAGTTTTTTAGTATATACTATTACAGCTTATCAATTTCAAAGTGTCTAATCTTTTTTTCTATATCTTTAATAAATTTATTTTTATCATCTTCACTCTTGAAAATATTAATAGGAATTATTATTTTATTTTTATATCCACTATCTTTAATATTAAATATCGTTATATATTTATCAATTACATCAAATTTAATATCTTCATTTAATTTCATTTTAAAAATACTTTCTTCATAATTTATAGTAATTGATTCATCGCTTATGCTTAAAGTTTTTTCAGAAGCCATATCTTTATACTTATTAAAGTTTTTTAAAACTATTTTGTTGCAAATTTTATTTATATAATTAGGCTCTATTTTTCTTAATAAATAAAACACTATAGAAGTCATTGCTATTGAATTAGTAAAAAAATATATTATAGTATCTAACTCAATTGAATAATATATCCCACTAATAAATGCAATAGAACTAATAAAGTATTTAATTTTATCAAAATGTGCATACTTATAAACAAAATATTTTGAAAAGAATACATAATCCTCAATCTCATTTCTATACCTTATATCCATAAGCCTACTCCTACATAAATTATTATATATTTTACAATATATCTTAAATTACTTTTCTACAAATATCTTCAATATAATATCTTTCACCTAAGAAAATTGTCTTGCAATTTAAAGTTTTATAGTGTTTCCACTTTTGTTCATTAAGTCTATAATTTGATACATATTTCCTATTTCCCCAACCTTAAGTTCTTCCTTTAAGTTGTAAAAATCAAGGCAAGCACCACAGCTTATTATGTTAACTCCTTTTTCCTTCATTGAATTTAAGCTATCTAAAACATCTGAACCAGTACAAGTTAACTTTACGCCACCATTTATAAACATTAAATTTTCTGGTAATACCTCTGCTTCTGCTAAGGTATTAATATATACTTTCATTAAGGTTTCACCTAGTTTATCATCTCCACTTCCAAGTAAATTTGATGAAACTAATATAGTTGGAGCTGAAGTTTTATTAACTACTAATTCTTCATAAACCGCTTCATTTATTTCTGTAAACTCGCCTCTTGATAATTGTATTTTGTACAATCCATTTTCTTCTTCAAAGCTACTATTTAACTTTAATCCTTTAGCTAATCTTAGTATATTATTTTTAGCTACCTCATTATCTACTATAACTAAAGTTTCCTTTGAATCATCTAAATCAAAATATTTTTTTGTTTTTATAACAGGCATAGGACACGCTAAGCCTTTACAGTCTATAATATTCATATTTACACCTCTTTTTATAATTTTAATATATTTTTTAATTGAAAGTTAATAATAAAGCTACTTCTTTATTTAGTGAACCATGAACAATTCATAGTTTCTTTTATAAAGTCACTTCTCATTAAAAAATTATTTAATAACTTTTTATTTTATATTTTAATTATTTAATTTTATATTTTTCATAATTAATAAAGCCTCCAATACGCCTCCGCCTATATTTCTTGCTTTATCTGAAATCGTAGTGTAATTTTCTATTTCCTTTAACCTTGGATCTACATCACCTATTTTTAATCCCTCATAAACATAACTACCATCTTTTATAAGTCCTCTTAATAATCCATCTATAGGTGATAGTATTTGTATATCATCAACTAAAGCTAAAATATCTCCCTTTTTCACTATATCACCTATTGCTTTTAAATTTTTTATTTTTCCATTTGCTTTGCTATATATTACTCTTTCTTTAGAATAACCAGCAATTTCACCAGGAGTTCCAGTATCCGGCATTGCATACCCTTTAAATATTAATCTTCCTAAATTATGACCTCTCATTGTTTCAACTACTATGTCTACATCAACTCCAGCATTAAATCCTGGCCCAAGTGCTATTGTTATTGGCGCCATATATTTATTGGTCCCTAAATTTTTTTTGGCTAATATTGCATCAATAACTGCTATTGGATTAACTTTTTTTATAAATTCTCCATTTTCATCTATAATTACTGGAACAAGTTTATTTTCAAAGGCTCTATTTATTTCTTCTAAATTATGAACATGTACAGCCTTTATTCCTTCAACTATATTTTCTCCACTATATATAGCTTCACTAAATGATACATTTCTTCTTATAGCTGTAGGCTTTTCTATTTCTAAAACTAATACATTAAATCCACTTCTATATAGCTTTTGTATTGTTCCTGATGCTATATCTCCTCCACCTCTTACTACTACAGTCCCTAAATCCATAGTTTTCCCCTCTTTCTTTTCTTCAAATTATAATTTTATAATATTTATCTTTTAAACTTCCAACTATAATTTTATTTATATACTTATTATTTCTTTTATTTATTTCAGAAATAAGTATCCTTAAATCTTCTTCATTTACTTTATCTAATTTATTTAAAAATAACACTTTCTCTCCTTTAGAATATTTAAATAATCCATTTTCATTAAATATGATATTTATAAATTCCTCAATACCTATGTCATTTCCTATTTTACAATTAGTAAGCTTTTGAAATTCTTTTAATCTATGAACCTTTTCATTATTTATTTTCATACCTAAAGCTCCTAAACTTAGGACCCCTATTGTTATATTGGTTTCATTACAAATTACAGGTTCAGTGCTATTCCATCCCTTAATTTGTTTACTTTTAGATCCATCTGCTTCTATTAATGTATAATCAAAGTCATTTACATATTTTGAAGCTTCATCCTTTTCTATTCCTATAAGTTTATTTTCATTATTAATAAATTTCCCATAAGCATATATACCATAAGCTTTATTATTTCTTATTGTATTATATTCTTCTCCTGTAGCTATAAAATCTACTTCTTCTTTAGATGGACAGTATATTTTAGTAGTAGTTGATACCATAACCTTATTTTTATTTTTAAGTTCCTTTGCTAAAGTGTACATTAATGTAGTTTTACCACCTGCACCAACTATAGAAATAATAGACTTTTTTTCGATTTCTAAAATACTATTCAACTTCAATTCAAGCCACTCCCTAATTTATTCAGTTCACAGTGCACAATTCACAGTTCACAGTTTATGATGAAACTACTTCGTAGTTTCTGAAGTTTAAGTTATATCAACTCTTTGATTGTTGATATAAGAATTTCTTAATTCAGCAGAGCTGAATTATTTCCATAACTGTGAATTGTGCTTTGTTAACTGTGCACTAGAAAAATGCTTCGCATTTTATTACTATTTGACAGTTATCGCTTTTCCATTGCTTCCCTTTTTAACTACCTTACCTATTATCTCTGCTTTTATTTGACTTCTCTTATTTATATTTTCTAATAATTCATTAGCTTTGCTTTCTTCAACAGAAATTAATAGTCCACCTGATGTTTGCGGATCAAATAAAGCTAATCTAAACTGTTCTGAAATCTCTTCACTAAAGTTAACCCATTTTTCAAAATATTTTTCATTAGAATATGCTCCACTTGGAAGGCAGTATTCTTTTATCAAATCCATTACCTTATTCATTACCGGTATTTTTTTACTATATATCTCTAATTCAATTTCACTTCCACTTGCCATTTCATATGCATGTCCAATAAAGCCAAAACCAGTTATATCAGTGCATGAACTAACTCCTGTTTTTTGCATTTCTTCTGAAGCTATTTTATTTAATGTTGCCATAACAGTTGCTGCTTCTAAAAATTCTTCTTCTGTAATAAAATCTATTTTTAAAGCTGTAGTTAAAACTCCTGAGCCTAGCGGTTTAGTTAAGATAAGTACATCTCCCTCTTTTGCACCTGAATTGGTTACTACTTTTTTGGGATGAACTATACCTGTTACTGATACTCCATACTTCACTTCTTCATCTGTAATTGTATGCCCTCCAGCAATTGTAGCTCCTGCCTCTCTTATTTTTGCTGCTCCACCTTTCAATATTTCTGCCAATATTTCTGCTCCTATAGTTGCTGAAAAACAAGCTAAATTTAATGCAGTTAAAGGTTTTCCTCCCATGGCATAAACATCACTTAAAGCATTTGCTGCCGCAATTTGCCCAAATGTATATGGATCATTTGCAACTGGTGTGAAAAAATCTACAGTTTGAACTAAAGCTAGATCTTCTGATATCTTATAAACACCTGCATCATCAGATTTATCAAATCCAACAATTAAATTAGGATCTCTCTCTTCTTTTTTAACTTCTATATTTGATAAAACCTCTGCCAATTCTTCAGGAGTAAACTTACCAGCACATCCACATCTTTTTGATAACTGCATAAGCTTTTTATTATTTATGTTCATATCTTCACCTCATACACTATTTTTATATTATTCTTTAAGCTTTTATATAAATTGCAATAAAAATTTAACACTTAATCAAAATACTTAATAATGATAATATAGTTTACTTAATAATTAAATTATACCACTAAATTTACAGAAAAAAATAGATAGGTCTTTCTATCTATTTTCCTCTTTCCTCTTCAGTTATATTTCTTATAGATTCTAACTCTGTACATTCAGTTTCACAATTAGCGCCTCTATGCTCTAATCCATTGGTAAAATTAAATGTTAAAAACATTAGTTCCACATTTTCTTCTCTAAGTATTCTTAATATATCTATATTTATTTCTTGTTTTAGTTTTTCATAATATGTGTAATTTAGTTCATTTGTATAAAAATAAACAAAAATTCCAAACCCATAACTTGATAATTCATTAAAGCTTACAATAATTAAATCTTTATCTATTTTTTCATGATTATTAAGTAACTCTTCAATTTTATTTAAGCAACTTTTTATTTTATCTATTTCTGTATCAAACTTTATAGTGAATTTAAAATGTATTCTTCTTAATTTTCTTTGAGTCCAGTTAATAATATTTTCATTTGCTAACTTAGAATTTGGTACAGTTGCTACAGCCATAGAAAATGTTCTTATTTTTGTACTCCTAAATGTTATATCTTCAACTATTCCTTCAACTTGAGATGTTTGTATCCAATCTCCAATTGCAAAGGGTCTATCTAGTACTATTATCATCCCTCCAAATAAATTCGAAAAGGCATCTTGTGCCATTAAAGCAAAGGCAACTCCACTAATACCAAGCCCAGTAATAAATCCAGTAAACCCAAATTCTCTAGCTATTATACTTATTCCAATAACTATAATAATTAATCTTATTACTATAGAAATAAAAGGAAATACTATAGTGTTTCCTCCACCATTTTTATGCATCCTTGTATATAAAAAAGAATTTTCTAAAGTTAAGTTGTATAAAAAATAGCACAACACTATTACTAAAAATATCTTTTTTAATCTATCACTTGTAACTGTATTAATGTTTAATCCATCAAAATCTATAATTTTTAATGATATATAGAAAGAATACAATGTTAGATATAATTTAATAGGCTTTTCTAGTGCTCTAAATAAAGTATCATCAACATAAGTTTTAGTTTTTTTTACAGCTCTAATTATATAATCAAATATTTTTGTTATTATATATTTGTTTATAATTATAGCTAATGCTATAACTATAACTGCAATTAAGTATTTACTCATACTTATTTTAAATAATTTTGAAACAATATATTCTAATTCTTTCATAGTTCCTCCTAAAAGGATTTCTACAAAATGTTAAATATTATTTTTATAACATTTTTATATCAAATATTATTTTTACCTAGAAGTATTAATTTTATCCAAGTAATAAATTTGTTATTTATTTTTTATAATTTTTCTCACATAAAAAATAGAGAAAGCAAATCTGCTTTCTCTATTTTTATGGAATTTTTCATTACGATTAAAATAATAATATATTTTTATACTATTATTTTAATTCAAAAGAATTACAATCTGTACATTTTGGTTCTGTTGGATTTTTTTCATGAGTTCCAACTTCAATCATTGATAATGTACAATATCTTTCATTTGCATTATTGTACTTACATTGTTCAACTGTACATTTTATATTTGGATTTTTATTCATTATAATCACCACCTTACGAACTTATTATTTACTTTTAAATAGATACTATTCATAGAAAATAATAGATTTAAAGTGATGATATTCAATTATTCTTTCTAATCCTTTATTTCACATTAAATTTATGAAATTTAGAATTCCTTTGCAATTTCCTTTGCTTCTTCAATTGCTTTATTAACAATTGCTTCTACATCCATTCCTTGTACATCAAGATTTTCTGCTGCAACACTCTTAATATCCTTTACTCCAAAGAAGCCTAATATTGTTCTTAAGTATCTTTCTCCCATTTCAAATTGTGAAGTTACTGGGTTTGTATAATCTCCACCTCTTCCTGAAACTATAATAGCTTTAGTAGCCTTACATATTCCAACTGGGCCATTTGCAGTATATTTAAAAGTTATTCCAGTTACACTTGTATAATCAAAATAAGCTTTTACTATTGCTGGAACACCTAAATTCCACATTGGTGCTGCAATAACAATTTTATCAGCTTCTGCCATTTGATAAGCATATTTTAATATTGGGTGATTTTTACTTTCTTCAGTTTTTTCACCAAATACTGATTGTAAATCATCTAGTCTTAAAAAATCTATTTTTTCATTATATAAATCTAAAACTATAATTTCATCATTTGGATTATTCTTTTTATATTCTTCAATAAAACTATCTGATACCCTAAATGTTCTTGATTGTCCCTCTGGTTTAATATTTGCTTTTACATATAGTACTTTACTCATGTCTTCCTCCTAATTTCAATTAATGCATATAATCTGCATTTAATTTTTTATAATTCTATAATATAAATATTAAAGTATTTCAGAATATTTTTCAAGAAATAATTATCAATTAATAATAATTATTTCTTTTATCTTTTATTTAATACTTAACAAATATATTATTTCCCTTCTATATGCAAAATATTATAATAATTCACTAGTTTTAAAAGGGAACAAGTGTCAGGTAACAGGGAACAAGTAGCAGATAATATATAATTTAATTTGTATAAGCAAAATTATAAATGAAAAACTTATAGAGAAAATTATTAATGAATTTTTTATATTTTATACAAAAATAATCAGTCTATTATTAACCTCTTATTAATAGACTTTATGTTAAAATATAATATGAGTTTGTATAAAGCTCCTCTATTTTATCTATTAACTTATTTTACTTATATACATTATATTAAATCTAATAATTAATATATTACTAAAGCCAGATTCTAAAATATTAAATTTAATTAATCACTTTTAAGCTATTTCAGTCGAACTTAAACTAAATAGATTATGGTAATTCTATAATTCTAAAAAAACAAATTAAATATATTAAAAGTTGTCATATATATCGGAAATTATCCCCAATAATTCGAATATGGATCTACATACGAGTATCCATATTCTTTTTCAATTTCTTCTATATCCTTTATCACCTCAATATTTTTAATAGATTTTTTATTTTCTATTATCCATAAATAGATATTCTCTAATCCTAATCTACCAATTATTATAAAAATCAAATCCATTATTGGGTATGAGTCTAAATCAATTATTTTAAATAAATAATTCTCTAATTTATTTTTTAAAGGCTTTGAAATAAGCTCATGTGTATTCCATTGTATTTCTGATAATTCAACTAATTCTTCTAAAATCTCATCTATATTATAATAGCAATTTTCATAATAATTAAGAAATTCTTCAAAATATGATTCTAATTTTTCTGATGTTATATAAGCTGGTATATCTAAAAACTTTTTTTCCAATCTATTTTCCTCCTATTAGTGGAATATGTGTTAAATTACTCGGATTTTTTCTTGGATAAAAGTTTCCATCTAATCCTAACAATTTACCTCCCACTCTTATTTGAGCAGTCCAGCCACTTCCTGAATTAGACATATTACCAAATTTTGTAGCTGCAAATGAATCTGGTGAATGCCATTTCACTTCCATTTTAGTTCCATTAGCTGTGAAATTATATTTATATCCATCACTAATTGTACTTGATGGTTTAAATGTATTTGGAACTCCTTTTGGAACTAAACTTTTTAATGAACTTTCTGAAACTTTACCACCATTTAATGTTTGCCTTGCTGCAAATTGAGGATTGTATCCTGTTAATGATGTAGAGCCTGAACTTCCACCTGTAGCATTAGAAGGTACTGATGACGCCATAGATGCCAATGAAGCTGCAGCTAATCCTAAAGTCATTGCTGTATATCCCCAACTTGCTCCATATGAAACTGCATAAAGCCAATCAACTTTACCTGTTGCTTGCTTTTGCTTAACAGCACTATATATTGTCCCTGCTCCCCAAGCTACTAATCCACCTATCATTATTAATGTTGAAATAGCTATATTTCCACTTGGATCTTGTAAATTTACTGGATCATTCATACAATAGGAGAATAAATTATGTGACAACAATCCACCATCTCCAGTATATGAATCTGCATTAATAAATCTTCCCCACTCAGGATTATAGTATCTTGCATTTAAGTAATATAGTCCTGTTTCTGTATCATACCTATATCCCCTGTATCTATAAGGATTCTTTACTCCTACAGTATCTTTTAAACTTCCTTCTATTGATATAAGTTTACCCCATGTATCATAGCTATAACTTACTACTTCAGCACCACTTTTATCTATTAATCCTATTATATCACCTTGAAGATTTCTTATATAGAAGTATTCTCCATTTATACTTGGATTGCTACCGCTTGTTATATTCATACTTACTAGGTTGTTTGATGAATCATAAGTGTAGTGTATTTTTTCATCACCTGTTGTTTCTAATAATACTGAATCCCCACTTAAGGTATAAGTAGTTTTTACTCCATTTACTATTTTTTCTGTTCTTATTCCATTGTCATTATACTTATAACTTATATTTTTATTGTTTCCTGCTATTGCTTTTAGTCTTCTTCCACCTTCCCAAGAATATGTGTATCCATCATAGGTTAGTGGATTTCCTATTTCATCATAAGTAATAGCTTTTCCATTATATGATGTAAGTTTGTCCCTCCAATTTGCATCACCATATGAGTAATTTATTGTTTTAGCTGTTGTTCCTAATGTTCCTGTGGTGTAAGCATATTCCTTTTTAGATAATATGTTACCTCCAGCATCATATTCATAGGTTATTGTTTTATTTAGTGTTCCATTATCTTCTCTAACTAGTTCATTTAATTCATTATAAGTAAAACTTGTCGTCTTACCATTTTCAACTATACTCTTTATATTTTTAAGAGCATCATAGGAATATTGAATTTTTTTACTTCCATTTGTATAGCTTGAAACAAGATTTGTTTCTCTTTCTGCATAGTCCTTTACATATGTTACTGAAGTATTATAGGTTGTACTTCCTGTATTTATTGATTTTTTATTTAATCTTCCTATAATTTACACATCCACTATATCATTTAACGTTATACTATTATGTTACTATTTGTATATAAATAAACTTTCCTTTAAGCTTAAGCAGTAATTTATATAAAGAAAAAGAGCTAAACAACTATATTGCTTAACTCTCGAATTTTAAGTGAACTTTTTGAAATTATTCATTTTTTGATTTATAATGCTTATGGTGATGTTCAAAACCATAACTTACATATTGTTTTAAAATTAAGCATTTATTAAATAAAGATTTGTCCCTTGCAAACAATATGCTAACTAATTCCTAACTTCTTTCTATTTTCATTTGTAATTCCCCATATTTCTTCAATGGGTAATATTCTCCTAGAACGTTTCTCAATAGCATATCCTTCTGCCCATAAAAAATTATAAATAGAAATACCTTCATCTCCTAGCACATATTTAACTTCATCTTGCCAGCCTGTCCATCTAAAATCCGCATAAAATTTATTTATATCACCTGTAAAGGTCCAGTATACAAGTTCTAAAAAAGTTATCTGCAAATCTTTCCATTATAATGTATCTGGAGCTAGATAAAATACATTAACAATAGCACTTCCAAGATTTCCAGCATTTATTGCATGAAATTCCCCTAAACATCATCAGTAACTAAAAGTGCTCCATCTATTCTTGGTTTATTATTATTTAGTTTATTCCATATAGAAATGTATCTTTTTAGTTTTTTGAACTACTACATAATACTCTTAACCACCCATATTATATTAATATTCCATCACAAAACCATCTAGTACTCTTTCAGAATCTTCATTTGTTCATTATAAAATTTCCACTTTATTTAGCCATTCATTAATAATTTTTCAGATTGACTTTTTATTTAACTGCTTTTATTACTTCGTAAATTTAATGCACATCTTCCCATATTATAATTATTCTCTATACTTGACCCTTACTAAAGCTTCAAATTAATTAAATATATTATCTAGAGAACCATTTGAATCTTCAAGAAACATCCAAATTTTTTCCATTGGGCTATCCTAGAATTCATAGTTTTTTTATAATCCTCAATTTTCAATCTTAATATTAGGATTACTTGGATCTACTAAATATACCCCTTTGCCAATGAATTTAAAAATTAAATCAGTAGTTATCGCCTCTTCATCAACATAACTTGTTTCAATTGTAAACTCATAAATTCCATTATTTATTTCTATTGCATAAATATCATAAATTTGGTCATTGGGAAGTAATCCCGACTCATCCAATACAACATTATTAACACCATATATAACTATAACTCCCTCTTCAATATCCTCATCATAATAATATTCCCAAATTCCTGATTTATCTCTAATACGTGAAATACGATTCACCTTGATATTAACTTCTTTTTTTTCATGATCTATATCTAAAGATTCACAATATCTATCACCTAAATATATTGATTTTAAAAACTCAATTGGACTCATTTCTCTATCATCTCCCTATTATCTTATTTGCCAATGTGCACCTGCACTATCCCACGGAACTACATTTCCATTAACATCAATTGATGGTCCTTGTCCTTTCATACCAGGGCCTGTACCTTTTAAATGCCCATGTCCATGAGGGATAGTTGAATTAGGAGGATGTCCGTTTGGATTATATCTATGATAATTTGATCCATTTGGATATAAAGTATGTGTATCCACTCCTCCTTTACCGGCGCTCACTGTTCTTCCACCTTTTGGTTCAATCATTACATTTCCTTTATCATCGGCAACAAATCGCCCTACTTCTTCACCGGTATTTCTATCTATAGTTGGAGATGGCTCTCTTCCTTTTTTAGATACCTCTAGGTTTTCATCATCTGAATCTGATTCACTAGAATATGTTATGCTATTATACGTTGCAATTCCTACCACAGCAATAGTTGCTACACTGGCAATAACAAGTCCAACTAAATCTCCTATTGGTAATGGGCCATCTCCTAATGCAGCTCCACCAGCTACTGCATATACAGGTCTAAGTACATTAATTGCATTTGCAATTTGGGATACAAATGCCTTAATAAACCCCCAAAGGTATCCATTGCTATCTTCTCTATTTACAGGGTCATTTCCACAATAAGCAAACATATTAGCTGATAAAAGCCCCCCTGGAGTTCCAACAATACCATCTGCATTAATAAACCTTCCCCATTCAGGATTATAATATCTAGCATTTAAATAGTACATTCCTATTTCAGTATCATACCTGTAACCCCTATATCTATAAGGATTTTTTACTCCTACAGTATCTTTTAAGCTTCCTTCTATTGATATAATCCTTCCCCAGGTATCATAAGTATAGCTTACTACTTCAGCACCACTTTTATCTATTAATCCTATTATATCACCTTGAAGATTTCTTATATAGAAGTATTCTCCATTTATACTTGAATCACTACTTCCTGAAATATTCATGCTTATTAAGTTATTTGATGAATCGTAGGTATAGTGTATTTTTTCATCATTTGTTGTTTCTAATAATACTGAATCTCCACTTAGTATATAACTAGTTTTTACTCCATTTACTGTTTTTTCTGTTCTTATCCCATTGTCATTATATTTATAACTTATATTTTTATTGTTTCCTGTTATTACTTTTCCATCATAAGCTGTTACTTTACTAACAAAAATAAATCTTTTTAAGTGGATTTATTTCTGTTATGGGGGTTCACCTAAGATTTAAAGAGCTTCGCTTTATTTAAAACTAAGTTTCACTCCCTCATTCCAATTTTCATCACCATATGAATAATTTATTGTTTTATTTAATATGTTTTAAAGAGCTTTAGTTATTTTTATCTAATAAAAAATAAACAAAACATTTGTACACTAAGTTAATACATCTGCTTTGTTTATTTGGATTAAACATAATCTACTAAGTTACAAATTTAATAAAGCCTTATCCATGCTAAAATAATTTAGTGGTTCATGGGTTGATCATTTTGTGTTTATCATTACATGATCGTAGTTATAATTATAAAAAGCATAATAACACCAAATAGAACTGAGCTTATCTTCCCAATTATATTAATAACATGTCCTATAAAATATTTCTTTAATTTTAATATTTTGCCAATATTAATATAAGCAAATATTGATATATATCCTCCAACAAGAATTAATAACTTTCCAACTATATCTGCTGATGGTTTCATAAAGACTAACCCCGTTCCAGCATATACTATTAACAATCCAATAATAAAAATTATAATATTTTTCTTCATTTCATTTCCCCTCTAAGTAGTTATTTTTCCTAAAACTGGTATTTTTTATAATTATTTATCTTGATTAGGTAACCAGTTTTTATCAAATTTTCTTGGAGATGCTATGTGAATTACTTTATAATATTCAGGTTCCTTATGGTGTGCAAATGTGAAGCATTCAATATCTGTAATTAAATTAAGAATTATAATCACCTCCTTAGAAACATCATCATTGCAATTAATGTAATAAATATCTGCATACCTATTCATTCTTTCTCTCTCTATTAATGCAATTTGTTTATCATTTTCATATACAGAAATATAGTTATTATATAAATTCCATGCTTCATATTTAGCCCCATTTATTACAGCTTCAATATGAATGCCATGTTTAGTTGTACTTAGTATATATCCTATTTTTTCTCCTAATTTATAAATATAAAATTTACACCTATCAACAGGAATAGGACTTATTTTTTTCAGAAAATTAAAAATTATTTTAGGAACTGTATTATCTTCCTGTTTTATTTCGTATATAAGACTATTATCACTATTAGATATATATAACTGTTTCATAATCCAATCTTTTCTAGAATTGAATTTTGCATGATATATTTTATTATTAGTGTTCTCCAGAAAAATTTCATATTCATAGCTTCTTTTTTGGGATATATCTTGTTTAGCTATTAATTTCATTTAAAATCCCTCCTTTTCTATTTTTTTCTTTTAGATATTAATTTAATTTATTAGTAAACAATGATATTTATTAAATATAGTTTTTATATATTTATACCTATTAATTTATTTAATATTTACAAATAACTACCTACGTTACTTTAAACTCTTCAAAGTTACATATACCTTTAAAAATCAACTTTTCATTCTTCTATAATAAATATAATTAACCTAAGATAATCCTTAAATAATACTAAAAAAATAAATTTATACATATTCTCACTTGTTATTGCTATTCTATTCCAAAAATTAAATCAACACCTAATCCTAGACTAACACCAATTTTTCCTCTTCCATTTTCTATCGAGCCTCCTAACCCTATAGTCCCAATATTAATATTTACTCCCAGTACTAGCTCATTTTGGAAAATTGGTATAATAATTTCTCCCCCCATTGTAGCAGCTGATGCATTTCCATATACCCCCATATCAATTCCTTTCTTTGTTAGCGAAGCTCCTATATTCGTTGTAACTTTCGGTCCAATAATAGTCCATTCTGAATATTTATATTTCCCATTTGCCACTCCTAAACTAGATTCTCCGCTTAAAAGATCGACTCCGATAATTATATTACTATCCTGTACTTTCAATTTCTTATCAAATGAAACTGATTTTCCTAAAAATCCAACTTCTGTGCCACTCCATTCAGAATGCCAAGCCTTTCCACTCACATGATTGCTATTAATAATTAACTTTTCATCATAGTCCGTAGTACCTATCGTGTACCTAAATCCTGTTGGGTCTTTAAACATTATTGGATTATTTTTACAATATAAAAATAAATTATGTCCTAATAATTCTCCCACACTTCCTGCAATGGCATCAGAATTAATAAACCTTCCCCATTCAGCATTATAGTATCTACTTTGTAGATAGTACATTCCTGTTTCAGTATCATACCTATAACCCCTGTATCTATAAGGATTCTTTACTCCTACAGTATCTTTTAAACTTCCTTCTATTGATATAAGTTTACCCCAGGTATCATAGCTATAACTTACTACTTCTGTACCATTTTTATCTATTAATCCTATTATATCACCTTGAAGATTTCTTATATAGAAGTATTCTCCATTTATACTTGGATTACTGCCACTTGTTATATTCATACTTACTAGGTTATTTGATGAATCATAAGTATAGTGAATCTTTTCATCACCTGTTGTTTCTAATAATACTGAATCTCCACTTAGTATATAGTTAGTTTTTACTCCATTTACTGTTTTTTCTGTTCTTATTCCATTATCATTATACTTGTAACTTATATTTTTATTATTTCCTGTTATTCCTTTAAGTCTTCTTCCACCTTCCCAAGTGTAGATGTATCCATCATAGGTTAGTGGATTTCCTATTTCATCATAAGTAATAGCTTTTCCATTATAAGCTGTTAACTTATCCTTCCAATTTGCATCACCATATGAATAGTTTATTGTTTTATCTGCTGTTCC
>NZ_BAAACH010000018.1:0-10146 GCF_039521405.1 Clostridium sartagoforme | reverse complement strand
AACTTTTGATAATCTATTAGAAAAATCATATAAATATCTTGTAGATATACCAGTGGTATTATCTTTTTGCAGTGCTAAGTTTCCATTTGCATCATAATCATAAGTATATCTATTTTCTGTATCTCCATTAAACTTTTTGCCTATAGTCCTATCTAATTTATCATACTGATATGTTACACATTGAAAGTTTTATTTCTGATAAAAATAATCTCTCATTCTTTCAAAAATTTCTTTCCTATACGGAAGCTTACTAGCTAAATCTATCGGTGTTAACCCCCACTTATTAGATACTTTTAGTTCTACATATTCTTGTAAAAACCATAAATCATAAAGATGATTTTATTATTAGCTTCTTTGAAAATAAAAAACTTTCTCATAGGTGCTAGGAGGCAACTGGAAGTTATATCCTTACTAAAAGTAAAATAGCACCTATAAAAGTTATTTTTGAAATAGAAAAAAAGGCTATCGATGACGAATTTTAATGAACTAATACGATAGCCCTTGCTTATAGCATAAACGGAAGCTTATGTTTGCTAATTTTATTTACTTAAATATTCTTTTGCTTTTAGTGTTGCCGTCATCAAGGCCATTGGGAAAAGCTCAAAATACTTTTTCAGCCCAAAATCCATCACTGGTTTAATTGTATAATCTAAACTTTTTCTTAATTTATAACAAAACTCCTCATGCTCTATAAATTCATATTCAATAACGCTTCTCTTTTCTCCATTAATATCTAAATTAAACCTTCCAAAGACATCACATTGATTATCTTTTGGATTATCAATATCAGTATTTAGACTTTTTATAAGAAATCCAAAATTAATATAATAACTATTCTCAAAATTAGATTTCTGTGTTGCTACTACAATAATTAATTCTTTGGTTTCAACACGTGAAATATTTTTTTTAGTTTCAAACCCATATTCAGATAATACGCTACATAATGCTTTTTTAAATTCTTTTCTGTTCATAATTCCTCCTAATATGTGTCTAACACAGTACTCCAACCTCTTCCAAATATACTTTCAACTTCTTTTAAATAACCTTCAAGTTGTTTTGTACCTGCTTTAATTTGCCTAGGGTTATATGGCTTTAATTCATAAATTGTCTTTGTTCCGAAGTCGATAAAATCTATTCTTCTTCCACTCGGAAGTCTATATTCCTTAAATTTTATAATATTATCAACAACATCGGCTTTATAAGCCTTGTGCATGTTCTGTCCCATTTTTAAACTTGATTTTGTATATGGTTTAATATTGTCTGCAGTTTTAACTACTCCCTTAACTACATCCGAACCTTTATCCACTGCCTTTACTGTATCTACTACATCATCAACTTTGGTTGCCGCTCTTACTGCTGCTCCTCCACCAGTTGCAAATGGAAGTATAGCACATGTAACATCTGCACCTAATGCCAACCAAGCCTTTCCACTTGATGGGTTTTTAATTACATTTATTATGCTTATAGCTGCAGATATAATATCTGCAATTATATCTAGAAAATATCCTGATGAATCTGTATGATTTACTGGGTTGTTCATACAATACGAAAATAGATTATGCGATAATAACATTCCATCTATTCCAAGAAAAGTATCGGCATTTATAAACCTTCCCCACTCAGCATTATAGTATCTAGCATTTAAGTAGTATAATTCTGTCTCGATATCATACCTATATCCCCTGTATCTATAAGGATTCTTTACTCCTACAGTATCTTTTAAACTTCCTTCTATTGATATTAATTGTCCCCAGGTGTCATAACTATAACTTGCTACTTCAGTACCACTTTTATCTATTAATCCTATTATATCACCTTGAATATTTCTTATATAGAAGTATTCTCCATTTATACTTGGATTGTTGCCACTTGCTATATTCATACTTACTAAGTTATTTGATGAATCGTAGGTATAGTGTATTTTTTCATCATTTGTTGTTTCTAATAATACTGAATCTCCACTTAGTATATAGCTAGTTTTTACTCCATTTACTGTTTTTTCTGTTCTTATTCCATTATCATTATACTTGTAACTTATATTTTTATTGTTTCCTGTTATTGCTTTAAGTCTTCTTCCACCTTCCCAAGTGTAGGTGTATCCATCATAGGTTAGTATACTGCCTATAAATCATTACAATTAAAAGTTACCTTTTCCCCTTTAACCTTAAGTATCTTTTGAATTTCCCTACAAAATCTATTGTCATCATTGTTCTCCTTTTACTTGTTTTTCTAAAGGAAAAGAGCCAACGTTCTGAACATTAGCTCTTAATTTTAGTGTAATTATTAATATACATTTATTTTTTCTTTTAACTCTACTGAGATAATATTAATCTTGCTACAAATTAATATTATTATGAAGTAACTATCTACATCTAAATTAATACAAGCAGTAGATACATCAACCAATTATGACCTCTTATTATAAAGAACTATAAATTTAGCTAGATCTATTTGATATTAAGAAGATTTTCAAAATTATATTTGTAGGTCATATATTAATCAATACATAACTTCTTTCTGTTTTCAATTGTTAATTCCCATATTTCTTCAATTGGTATTGCTTTTCTAGAACGTTTCTCAATCTTCTCTCCCTCTGCCCATAAGAAAGGGTAAATAGAAAATCCTTCATCTCCAGAAATCTGTTGAAGTTCATCTTGCCATCCCGACCACCTAAAAGACTCATAAAATTTATTTATATTACCTACAAACGTCCAGTAGATAAATTCTGAAAATCTTAGTTCTAAATCCTCCCATTCTAACGTATCTGGAGCTAGATAAAATACATTACCAACAACACCACTAAGCTGTCCACCGTTTATTGCATAGAATCCGCCTAAAACATCATCTGCAACTAAAAGTGCACCACCTATTCTTGGATTTTCATTCTCAATATTTATCTTATTCCATACCGAAATGTCTCTCTTTAGCTTTCTTGATCCACTGCCTAGTATTCTTATCCAGCCATCTTGTATCAGTATTCCACCACAATTATATGCTATAGCACCTAAAACTGATTTTGTGGTAACCTGTAAATCATACAATACTCTTTCAGAATCCTCAATTGACGGTTGTAAGATTTCTACTTTATTGATAGCTTCCTTTAACCAATTATCAACTAGTTTCCAAGCCGATTCTTCATTATTAATTAATTCACTTAATTGCTTCATTTATTTCACTCTCTCCTTAATATATAAATTTTAATCCCCAATTCTTATTCGTACCCTTGCTCCATCAGGAAAAGCTCTCAATTTTTGTCCCATCCACGCGCCTGCTCCCCTATTATCAGAAGGAGCAATAGGTCTCACACTTGCTCCAGCTCCACCTTCTTTAAACATGGCAGGAGGGTATTCATCTAAATCCTTATCTTTTACCTTCGGTTTAGCTTTCAATGACTCTTTTCTATTAGATTTGGACTTACTTCTCTCAATTGTTAATTCATCTGGATGGCCACTTTTTATCGCATCTTCTACATGTTGTGCAGTCTCTGGATATTTACTTCTAGGTATTACGATTTCCACATCAACATAATCTGAATTGGATTGAACTTTTTCTGAATTCTTATTTGAAACCGTAGATGTATAGTATTTATACCCTGAGTATATTAAAAATCCTGTTGCTGCTACAAGAGCAACTCCAATGACTACTGGTGAAGAAACAACTGCCGTTATGGTACTTAATATTCCTGTCGCTACCTGCCCCAATAAAGGAAATGTTAAAGCAAACCAACTTCCACTTGGATCATGTAAATTCACTGGATTATTCAAACAATATGCAAACATGTTAGATGATAGTAATGTACCAACCTGACCTACATATTCATCAGCATTAATAAACCTTCCCCACTCAGGATTATAGTATCTAGCATTTAGGTAATATAGTCCTGTTTCACTGTCATATCTATATCCCCTGTATCTATATGGATTTTTTACTCCTACAGTATCTTTTAAACTTCCTTCTATTGATATAGGTTTACCCCATGTATCATAAGTATAACTTACTACTTCAGTACCATTTTTATCTATTAATCCTATTATATCACCTTGAAGATTTCTTATATAGAAGTATTCTCCATTTATACTTGAATCACTACTTCCTGAAATATTCATACTTACTAGGTTATTTGATGAATCGTAGGTATAGTGGATTTTTTCATCACCTGTTGTTTCTAATAATACTGAATCTCCATTTAGTATATATCTTATTTTAACTCCATTTACTAATTTTAATGAAAGCTTGTCTTTCCACCTTTTACCATCATAATTTCAAAAATTAAAACTACCATATATATACATAGGTAGTTTTAACTTATCTAATTTTTTATATGCTATTAGCTATTTTATATTATCTTCATTTAATATGACTTCATATTCTGTAACCATTGCTCTAAAAGTAATCATTTCTGACACGAACTCGACAAACTTAACATTCTTAGTTTTCGATGATACTTCCCCTATAACTTTGTTATTATTTTTTATTGAAATCTTCATTGAACTATCCTTGTATTTAAATTGAAGCCCATCTTCTATTGATTGGCTATTAACTATTTCTATACAGTAAATACTTCCTATATCATCATTAGGATAATCTTTTATCTTTATACTATTTATTCCTCTATAGTATTGTACTCCATTAAGTACTAATTTTATCTCTTCGAATGTATCTTCATAAGATTTAATTTGACTTGCTGAAGGATGCTGTTTACTTTTCTTATCATCAATGCTAATAATTATCTTAGAATTACATATTCTATAGTTAATATCTAATAAATAGCTTTCCTCAAATACATACCAATCTATATTCATCCTATTCCTCCCTAATCAATTACATCCCATTGTATAGGTGTATGATTTCCTTGACTTCTTTTGGAAACTGGATTCCCAAATCTATCTATCCTCTGACCCGTTGAATCTTTTATTTCAACATGTGGCATCTCACTTCCTGGTACCCTTTGAGTTCCTTTTTTCAAAGTTATTCTAGGAATATCATTCTTATCTTCCCATTTTTCTGGTCCATTTGGAGTTTTTGTTCTAGTCCATCCTTCGGACTTAGCATGTTCCCTAAGCCCTGAGACTTTCAGAATCTTCATTTGTTTATTATAAAATTTCCACTTTATTTAGCCATTCATTAATAATTTTTCAGATTGACTTTTTATTTAACTACTTTTATTACTTCGTAAATTTAATGCACATCTTCCCATATTATAATTATTCTCTATACTTGACCCTTACTAAAGCTTCAAATTAATTAAATATATTATCTAGAGAACCATTTGAAGCTTCAAGAAACATCCAAATTTTCCCATCGGACCATCCTAGAATTCATAGTTTCTTTTTTATAATCCTCAATTTTCAATCTTAATATTAGGATTGATTGGATTTAGTAAATACACCCCTTTACCAATGAACTTAAAAATTAAATCAGTAGTTATGGCCTCTTCATCAACATAACTTGTTTCAATTGTAAACTCATAAATTCCATTGTTTATTTCTATTGCGTAAATATCATAAATTTGGTCATTGGGAAGTAATCCCGACTCATCCAATACAACATTATTAACACCATATATAACTATAACTCCATCTTCAATATCCTCATCATAATAATATTCCCAAATTCCTGATTTATCTCTAATACGTGAAATACGATTCACCTTGATCTTAACTTCTTTTTTTTCATGATCTATGTCTAAAGATTCACAGTATCTATCACCTAAATATATTGATTTTAAAAACTCAATTGGACTCATTTGTCTATCATCTCCCTATTATCTTATTTTCCAATGTGCACCTGCACTATCCCATGGAACTGCATTTCCATTAACATCAATTGATGGTCCTTGTCCTTTCATACCAGGGCCTGTACCTTTTAAATGCCCATGTCCATGAGGGATAGTTGAATTAGGAGGATGTCCGTTTGGATTATATCTATGATAATTTGATCCATTTGGATATAAAGTATGTGTATCCACTCCTCCTTTACCGGCGCTCACTGTTCTTCCATCTTTTGGTTCAATCATTACATTCCCTTTATCATCGGCAACAAATCGCCCTACTTCTTCACCGGTATTTCTATCTATGGTTGGAGATGGTTCTCTTCCTTTTTTAGATACCTCTAGATTTCCATCATCTGAATCTGATTCACTAGAATATGTTATGCTATTATACGTTGCAATTCCTACCACAGCAATAGTTGCTACACTGGCAATAACAAGTCCAACTAAATCCCCTATTGGTAATGGTCCATCTACTAATGCAGCTCCACCAGCTACTGCATATATAGGTCTAAATACATTAATTGCATTTGCAATTTGGGATACAAATGCTTTAATAAATCCCCAAAGGTATCCATTGCTATCTTCTCTATTTACAGGGTCATTTCCACAATAAGCAAACATATTAGCTGATAAAAGCCCCCCTGGAGTTCCGACAATACCATCTGCATTAATAAACCTTCCCCATTCAGGATTATAATATCTTGCATTTAAGTAATATAATCCAGTCTCGGTATCATACCTATATCCCCTGTATCTATATGGATTCTTTACTCCTACAGTATCTTTTAAACTCCCTTCTATTGATATAAGTTTACCCCATGTATCATAACTATAACTTACTACTTCAGTACCATTCTTATCTATTAATCCTATTATATCACCTTGAAGATTTCTTATATAGAAGTATTCTCCATTTATACTTGTATTACTACCACTTGTTATATTAATACTTATTAAATTATTTTACTAATTGTAAAATATATATCCATAGTAATTAAATTAATTGACACCTCCTCTTTACCTCCTTAAATTTTTTCACATAGAAAAGAGTCCATGCTTCTTTATTTAGAAACATTGACTCTTTCATGTTTATAATATATAATTAGTTTTTATTTTAATTTTGTATTAAATTTATTTATATTCGAAAATCTAATTATACTACTGTTTTTTATTTAAATTCCATACTTTAGTAACTTTGATATACTGCAATAATTTTAGAACATTTTATACACTTAAAAGTAAAAATTGTTGTATTTAATCCGATATCATTCCAAAACTCTTCTATATCGTCAATTCTCCCTTTACTAAACTCATCTAAAATTGATAAAATATACCCTTCGCCATTTCCATCCGGTGCATTTTTATTAATCTCATCTTACCCCATTCTCCTATATATCTAACAAAATCCCCACAACACACTTGCCAATCATTATACTGAATCCAAGGAACTGGAGGATTTTTTCTTAACTCCTCCGTACTCTCTTTAACTTTTTTATCTACTTTTATTTCATCACCTAAATCCTTATATTCTTTTAAATGTTTTTCTAATCTCTTTTCAATAAATTCAGGAACATTAACCATTTCCCTTCCATCTGATAGACAATTTAAACACACTGAAATTACATCATCTCCATAGTCAAAGTATTCTCCCTCAAGGCAATACTCATTCATTCCACATATTTGACATTTTACATCAGTAAACTCTGCATTTTTAATAGGATTACTAAAGTATTTAAACTTTAGATTATTCATTCTATCGCCTCCTTACTTCTATCTCCATCTTCCAACATCCCATTCTTTTTGCCAATACTCTCTAGCATTCTTTCTAAACTCCTTTCTATTAACCTTCGATGGATTATTAAAATCGGGATGATTACTCTTGTAATTTTCTCCAAATCTATGATCAGACGCATGTATCTCATCAAAAGGTCCATTTGAACTTTGATTTTTATGGTGTAACTCAATTGGATGCCTATCTTTTTTACTAACTGATGAATTCCCCCCCTTAGAAAGTGTATTTGTTTCTGAATTACCCTATTTTATTCTGTCATCCCTAGCTTCTTAATTCATTCATTTAAATTCAAGTTAATAGAGATAGAGTGCAGCCACAATTAATTGTTATGACTACACTACAACTTTATGTTATCTCAATACTGTTACACACAATATTTATATCTACACCATCTATTAACTTTATTGTCACTTGTAACCATTCATTATTTAAATGTTTATTACAACCTATTATTTCCGTTTCTGCATAATTACTTCTTACTACTTCTAATGATTCTTTGATAAACTCACTATTAGATGATACCTCAATTGAATTAATAATACTCTCGTCCCATTGCCCTAGATATTTAATAGATACAAATTCGTTACAGATTATTGAAATAGATTCCTCAGATTCCAATAATATATTTATTATTATTTTATTAAATTCAATTTTTATTTCATTTAATATTGAATCTATCCAGTTTACTTTTTTAATTTTATCATACATTATAAAACTCCCCCCTTTATTTAAAGAAATTCCATTGTAATGTTTTTGATGGTTTCCATTTTCCAGATGTATCATTTATTCTTCTATCAATATACATATTTGGATCTGTCGCTCTCTATTCCCTATTTTAAGATTTTATACTTATTAATAAACCCAGCATTAACCAGTTATAATGGTTTGCTGGGCAAAATAGAGATTGAAGGTTAGATTAGATTAGTATTGAAAATCTGAATGCTTGATAATTTAAGCATTAAATTACAATCAGTTATATTTATATTTTCTTTGTTTGTAATATAATCTAATAGTATTATACTTTTACCTAATTTAATAGCTAAACAACCATCTTCATCTAAGGAATCATATTGTCCATTTAAAATTATTTTATCATTTTCCATAAAAATAGAATGAATATTATTATTATTATTATTATTGATAAATAAATTTTTATTAAGTTCTAATGGCTCTTCAACAGAAAACTCTATATAATAATCTTTATTCAAAATAGGTTTTCCTTCTTTCCACACACCACAAATTGCACCATAATCTGATTTGATTTTTACATAATATTCATTATCTTTTTCTAGTATATTAACTATTTTTACTTTCATAAAATATCCTACCTCGCTATTCTTCTTAAAAGATTTGAAACATCAACTATATTATCAGAAGGGTTGAATCCCCATATCTCCTCATGGTAGTGAAATTTATTTGTACCGTAACTTCCCATTTCATGATTTCCAAATCTTATACTTCTTGCCCCATCTGCTGAAAAAATACGATTTGAATCAACATTATTAGTATATGGATTTATATTGCTGTGTGGCCCCTTACCTAAAAAATTATCCCATTCTGATGTAACATTTTTTGTTCTTACTGGATTTGGAGCTTTTACTTCATCCAAATAATTCATTTTAGGAGCCTTGTTCGCTCCCTTAACTACACTTGAACCTTTATCCACTGCCTTTACTGTATCTACTACATCATCAACTTTGGTTGCCGCTCTTACTGCTGCTCCTCCACCAGTTGCAAATGGAAGTATAGCACATGCAACATCTGCACCTAATGCCAACCAAGCCTTTCCACTTGATGGGTTTTTAATTACATTTATTATGCTTATAGCTGCAGATATAATATCTGCAATTATATCTAGAAAATATCCTGATTAATCTGTATGATTTACTGGGTTGTTCATACAATACGAAAATAGATTATGCGATAATAACATTCCATCTATTCCAAGAAAAGTATCGGCATTTATAAACCTTCCCCACTCAGCATTATAGTATCTAGCATTTAAATAGTATAATCCTGTTTCACTGTCATATCTATATCCCCTGTATCTATATGGATTTTTTACTCCTACAGTATCTTTTAAACTTCCTTCTATTGATATAGGTTTACCCCATGTATCATAAGTATAACTTACTACTTCAGTACCATTTTTATCTATTAATCCTATTATATCACCTTGAAGATTTCTTATATAGAAGTATTCTCCACTTATACTTGGATTGCTGCCACTTGCTATATTCATACTTACTAAGTTATTTGATGAATCATAAGTATAGTGTATTTTTTCATCATTTGTTGTTTCTAATAATACTGAATCTCCACTTAGTGTATAGTTAGTTTTTACTCCATTTACTGTTTTTTCTGTTCTTATCCCATTGTCATTATATTTATAACTTATATTTTTATTGTTTCCTGTTATTGATTTTAGTCTTCTTCCACCTTCCCAAGAATATGTGTATCCGTCATAGGTTAGTGGATTTCCTATTGCATCATAGGTTATTGCTTTTCCATCATAAGCTGTTAACTTATCCTTCCAATTTGCATCACCATATGAATAGTTTATTGTTTTATCTGCTGTTCC
>NZ_BAAACH010000017.1:0-593 GCF_039521405.1 Clostridium sartagoforme | reverse complement strand
CCGAAACTTATCGCAGCTTATCACGTCCTTCATCGGCTCCTGATGCCAAGGCATTCACCATGCGCCCTTTGTAGCTTGACCTTTTTTCGTTTCGTTATAAACTTCGAATTTCTTTGTCGCTTTCCTCAGTCAAATCCTCACGTAGCAAAGTACGCTCCGGTGTTTCCTTCGTCAGCTCCTAGAACTTCTCGTTTTTAACAAAACTCACTCTAACTATTTTTGAGTTTAACCTAAGTTAATTTAAATTAATCTAATTAGTTAGTTTTAAGTAATTTATTACAAAGTTATTCACAAAGAATATTTTTGGCTTGTTGTTTTTTATTTATGTGCAATTTTCAAAGAACAATGGTGGGTCTAAATGGACTCGAACCATCGACCTCACGCTTATCAGGCGTGCGCTCTAACCAGCTGAGCTATAGACCCATAATTTTGAGAGAAATCTCTCAAAATTGAACAGAAGTTAAGAATAAACCTTCTTTTAAGTCTTTTCTAAATCTTCGATTTAGAAGTACTAGATAAGCTTATTGCTTACTAGATTTCTCCATAGAAAGGAGGTGATCCAGCCGCAGGTTCTCCTACGGCTACCTTGTTAC